>JACMLK010000262.1 GCA_014379665.1 Saprospiraceae bacterium
ATCCTGCTCTTCCAAAAATAGAAGTAGTACCACAAGACATAGGTCGCGTCATCCTTAATCTCATTACCAATGCCTTTTATGCTGTAAGTGAAAAGTCAAAAGTTGAAAGTAAAGAGGATGGTAGTGATTATCAACCTGTTGTCTCGGTTAGTACCACCCAACTTGTCCACTCGCTAATTATCTCTATAAAAGACAACGGCAACGGCATCCCCGAGCACATAAAAGACAAAATTTTCCAGCCCTTCTTCACCACCAAACCGACAGGTCAGGGAACGGGTCTGGGATTATCCTTAAGTTATGATATTGTAAAAGCGCATGGGGGAGAGTTGAAAGTCGAAAGTACAGAAAATACCGGAACCACATTCTGCCTGATACTACCCATTTAAAACTAAAACCATTTAAAAAACAAAAATGAAACACACAATAACCACACTGACTTTCCTGCTTGTAATAATTTCTTGTGACCAAATATCCAACAACGACGCATATGTTGAGCCGGATAACGGTTATTTGCCACCGGATGTGACAAGGCTTAAATTTACTTCACCAAAGCCATTCACATGGATCAATTCATCGACAAGTCAAAAACTGTCAGAACCAAAATATATAGATATAGATAAACTACCCGAAGAACCTTTAAATCTGCTTGATTTTAAACCATTAAAGTCACCTGTCTTCTCAACCGATTTTGATTTTGAAAAATTATCGTCAGATTATTTCAGCCTCGATAGTCTGCCTGAAGATAAGCTAAAATATACGCTCTCCGGACTTGGCAATCCCAAGGTGATTGATACACCGCGACCTGAGATACCTGACACGGCACAAACCAATATAATGGTTATAAACGATGATGAATTCAAAATAACAATCAATGATATTTTGATAGATGATACAGGCAATACCTGGATTGCTTCATCGGATGGGCTCTTCCATTTTGATGGAGAGAAATGTTACCAATATGGGACAGAGCAAGGATTAAAATCTGTTGTGATCAACAAACTATTCTTGGATGACAAAGAAAGGTTATGGTTGGGGACTAGTACAAACGGAGTAATCATAATAGACATGAAGACGCGTCTCCTCAAAACCATAACACAAGCCGATGGTCTTGCACAAAATGCTGTAACAAGTATGATTCAAGCTACAAAAAATGAAATGTGGATCGGTAGTTATGATGGTGGAATAGACATCATTAATGAAAATAAAAGTACCATCAAACACATGACTAACCGTCACAAATTAAGTGAAAATTACGTCCAAACCATGATGAAAGACAGCAAAGGTCGTATTTGGGTAGGTACACTAAGCAGCGGGGTTGACATCATAGATATGGAAAAAAATCTGATCAGACATTTTAACTATAGTTCAGGTCTTTATGATAACAGCATCTGGGGCGTATTTGAATATTCGCCAGGAGAAATCTGGTTAAGCACCGGCGAATATGTCACCATTCTGAATTTGAATCAGGGTAAAAAAAGTCTGTTGAGTAATGAATCAGGAATAGATTTCTCCTATATCAATGATTATTTTAAAGACACCCAAGGCAATATTTGGATGGCTGCAAATAATGGTTTATATGTAGTAGATATTAAACAAAGCAGATTCAAAAAGATACTTATTGGTAAGGACAACAACAATCAAAGAGTAATATGTATAAATCCTGCAAAGGATAATAAAATGTGGTTGGGAACCAGTGAAGGTATTGCCATTCTTAATGAAATACAAAAGGTAACCTATATAAACATAAAAAAAGACATCACCGGAGGTTTATTCGGACAACAGGTGGAAGATCGGGATGGCAATTTCTGGGTTGGTTCAGATAAAGGGGTAACTATTATTAGTCCTGATTTAAAATCAAAAAGATTTTTAGACATCTTTGGAGGTATTATGTTCATATTTGAAGATAGCAGAGGTAAGATCTGGATGGGAGGGTTTTCTGAACAAGGTCTGTTCATCTATGATAAGAAAAAGAAAATACTGACTAATTTTAATATCACTCATGGCCTGATTGATAATATGTTTTTACCAGGTACGGAAGATAAGACAGGCAAAATCTGGCTAAGCTTTCCACAAATTGGTGGTGTCATGACCATACATGTTGATGACTATAGTATGAAAAGATTAAATCTTCGGGTATCTCTTAGCGATAAACCGGCCTTTGACTTTTTGGAAAAAGATAATGGCGATATCTGGATATCTACTATGGGCAAAGGTATCCTTTGTTTGGATAATAAGGCTGGTACCTACCGGGAGATTAATGATACTACGGGTTTGAAAAGCAATTTCATTTCCATGTTTACAAAAGATGAGTCCGATAAAATTTGGTTTGGCTCAGATGATGGGATCGGTATTATTGATGAGTCAAAATCTGAAATAACCCACTTCAAGACTGAACAGGGGATTACAGGCAAAGAAATACCGGTTATTCTTATTCATAAAAAAAATGCGTTTCTCTTTTCTACAAAAGGTGGTTTGGAACTGGTGCCTTCCGATTCATCTTTTCAAACTGACAAAGACCGGATACTTAAAAGTCATAGCAAATACAGAGGCTTATATGCTTCTCAATTTGGCTCTATACCATTCTACTCAAAAAATAATGCTCTGTGGTGTTCGGATAATAATCGCATTTCCATTATTACACCAAATGATACGACCACCACAAAACATGAAACCTTTCTCACTGGTTTAGATATTGTCAATCAGCCGGTGTACTTTCGTGATAAAACGGGAATACAGGCAGAAATAAAAAAATCTCAATCTACAGGTGTTAAAATAGATTCCCTACTTCTTTCAGATTTCAAATCATCGAACGAAGATGAAATAATCAAAAAGAATGATGTAAAATGGAGAAATGTGGAAGGGAAGTTTAATCTCCCTGTTGATCTGCGTTTGCCCTATTATCTGAACTATCTTACATTTCATTTCAGCTGCACTGAAAACGGACATTTTGATAAAAAAGCTTATCGGTACATACTAAAAGGGGCAGATAAAGAGTGGAGTAAGCTGACCGAAAGACCTTTAAGTAAAAGTTATTTAAATCTACCTCAGGGAAATTATCATTTCATAGTGGTCAGCAAAGGATTTGATGGGAGATGGAGTGCTCCGGCCACATTTACATTCACAATATTGCCTCCATGGTGGAAAACCTGGTGGGCATATTTGTTGTATTTTATCGGATTTTCGGTACTTTCGTACGCATTCTCTATTTATCGTTCACGGCACCTGAAGCGATCCAATATGTTATTGGAAGAAAAAGTAAGAATCAGGACTAAAGCTCTCAATGAATCCATCAACGAGCTAAAATCCACCCAATCTCAACTTATACAATCAGAAAAAATGGCATCACTGGGTGAACTCACTGCCGGCAT
>JACMLK010000263.1 GCA_014379665.1 Saprospiraceae bacterium
AGGCGCTTTTTTGAATTTTACTGTAAATTTCAAAACTGTTACTCCAAAACAAACAAATACAAAAATTGGTTTTAAAACTGCCCAATCTGCCTTGCAAGTGTAAGGATTAGTGGTCAGGACCGCAACCGGTTTTGAAAGACATGGAACAGGTGATAATGGAGAATCTACTCTGGGTGGAAGATTAAATAACGGACCTTCATCGTCAATGACTTTGATGATCTGATATTTCTGTGTAATACTACCAGTACACCAGTCCAGCACTGACCAATATCTCAATAGCTTGTAACTATTGGCACATATGTCAATTTTGGTATCTGAATAGGTGGTATTTATTCTGCAAAGCGTATTATTCCCTATAAAATTGTTGTAAAAAGTGTCAATTCTAAAGTTTTGAATACCTGATGAATTGTCACATGTTAATTGCCAGGTACCAGTGGCTACGTTATAACCAACTAAATTACCGGCAGTACATCCAGGCAAGGTTGCACCGGATGGTATAGGAGTACCCACCTGATATCCAAGGATGTATCCAGTGATATTGCCGGGATCGGCAACGTATGGCCCACCGGTTTCTTCAGGATCCGGGTAGTGGTTATTGTTTTTATCCCAAGTAACAAATGGAACCGGTGTCCCGGATGCATTGGTCTGAAAAGCACCCCAGGCCCAGCCACCGTCACATTCGAGGTGAGGTCGGTTTCCGGCAGTGCCGTCATAATTCTTAGGAAATTTGATGTCAGCCAAGGTAATCCTGTTATATGTGATCACTCTTGAACAAATAGGTGAAATGTTTCCACTGGCATCTTTGGCCTGATAGGTAATCGTTCTGATTGCTCTTCTTGTGTCTGTACAAGGCAAATCAGAATTGGTTACATCAGAAAGGATTGTCACGGGTACGTTTCCGTTACAATTATCTGTCGCTACCGGTAATGCAAATGTTCTCGGATCCCAACAACTTACTGTTATTGGTGCCGGACATATGATTATTGGAGGTAACTTATCCTCAATTTTAATGGTTCCCCAGCATGAGTTGACTCCCAGCCATACCCTTACGGTCAGCGTCTGGCCAATATTGGCAGAGGTCACCCAGCTATTACCTGAATAACCAATTGGTGGAGGGAGGGGTTGACCATTCAGACCCAATACCTGAACGACATATGTACAGTTGCCAGGTAATCCCTGGCCTTCCAACATCATATCAGGTGTTATGTCAACAATACAGTCTTCGTCCATAGATACCTGAACCAGGTTATTACAAGCCAAAGGACATTGGGCCTGTACTCCGGAGTACCATAAAGTCAGCAAAGCCGACATAATACTCATTTTGATAAACCTACCAAAACAAATATGTTTTGTAAGTGTAAATTTCTCCGATTTCATGAGACAATTTGATTTAAGTTATAAACTAAAAATGATTCCAAATTCATCTCAGACTCAAATAAGGAGAAATACTGTTGCAAATAATAAGGCAAGGGGGTACCTAAAAATGAATTATTTATCTATCAAACAAAAACTATACCAATTGGTGATCCAATGAAAATTTGATTAAATTAACTGTATTATTCACACCGAATTTTTTCATGATTCGTTTTCTGTGGGCTGATACAGTCTGGTCACTTATGAATAGTTCCTGAGAAATTACTTTGTTGTTTTTAAATTGAACGATAAGAGATAAAATTTGCTTTTCTCTTTTCGTAAGTTTCTGTTTCAATAAAAACCTATCTTCATAGATCTTTGATGACTTTTCAGAACTAACATATTTCTTCTGATGTTCAAATTCAGGTGTCAACCGAAGTCCTTCCGCCAAATAGGTTTTTCCTTCAAGCACGGTATCAATACACTGAATCAATTCAAGAGAATTATTTGATTTTAAAACATACCCATCAGCACCCTGCATAAATGCGTCACGCACGAGCTGGGGATCACCATAATTGCTTAAGATAATGATTCTGATATTGGGAAGCACTTTTTTTAGTTCTGATATAAAAGTGGTTCCTTCATTCTCTGCTATGGCCAATTCAAAAATCAATAAATCAATTGGAAATTCTACCATTTTCCTGAGTTCATCAAGACTGTAAGCTACTCCAACTATCTTTATAGGTGGATAAGTCATTTCAGTCAATATGGCTTTTATTCCTTCTGTAAACATTTTCTGATTATCAGCTATTACAGCTCTTGTTGCCATGTGACAATATTCTTAGGTTAAAAATAAATAAAATTCGTATCTTAAATAATTCAGAATTGTTTAAGGCAAATAAGATGCCAAACATGGTAGTCTCCTTTATTTTAAAAGTATGGAATAAGTTGATGAAGGCTCAGGAAAATATTTTATATCGCAATTTATTTTTAAATCAACACATTACGCATCTTATAAATATTTAATGTGTTTTTAAAAATAAATTAACACTTACACCGGTTTATTGTAATAATATTTAATAGGAACTAAAATTGTGCATTTAAGTATACCCGATTATTACAAAATAATACGTTTATATTGTGATGTTTTATTGGTAAAATATTCCTGATTTTAGATCACGATGTACATCTGAAACCAATTTAAGACTGTACGAATCAAAGGAAAATACGGGACATTTCGTTGATAAGGAATAAGGGAATATTAAGAGGTAGCATCAGAAAATGATGTATTCAGGTTGAGGCAGGTTCTTTTTTGTACAAAGGATTGTCCTTTAGACTTCTGTATTTTTCAAGTAATGTAATAGCATTATTTCCATGGTCATAGTAATCTTCTACAAATTTTTGTGCCTCAATGCCGATTTTTACTTTATCCTTTTGGTTAAGAATGGTTCCGGAAATTTGATTAATGAAAGCTTGCGGGGTGTCCGCTACCAAAATATGAACATCATTTTCAGCATGGATGCCTTCTTTGCCAAGAGAAGTAGTGATAACCACCTTTCCCAATGCCATGCCTTCCAGAATTTTAACCCGCATGCCACTACCTGAAAAAAGAGGAACAATCATCATTCCATAATTATTAACAAATTCAATCGCATTATTCACTTCACCATGGACTACCACATTTTTTATATCGAGATTTTTTAGAGACTCGGGCGTATTTCTGCCAGCGATATGAAATTTGATGTCCGGATGCTTTTCATAAAGCTGTGGCCATACATTGTCCAAAAACCATAGTAATCCTTCCATGTTGGGCATCCAGTCCAATGCACCTATGAAACAAATATCTTTTGATTCATACGATTTACTAACTTTAGTATAATTTTTCAGATTCAGTCCAATTGGCGAAGATATAGCACCGTTTTTATATCCCATGGATTTAAATTTCCGTAAATCCCTGTCCGATACAGCAATAAGATAATCATATTTGTTTAAATGGTCCAGTTCATATCTCTTAAGTTTTTGGGCAAGATATTGTAAATACCACTTTTTAGGAAGAAATTTTGTATTTTGTGAAATCCTTTCCCAAATTTCAAACTCTACATTATGAGCACGCATGGTTATCAATGCCGTGGAATGTTCTTTTATCACATCAATATAAGGTGCGAGATACAACGTTTCGAGTTGAACTACATCATAATCATTTACAGAAAGTAGTTCAATAAGTTTATTCTTGAAATCCGGACAAACAAATCTACTGATGTGATAAGAATCCTTTGAAAACAGATTTTTGAAAGCATCAATAAACTTCAGACTGTTGTCGAGTTCAGTTACATGTATTTCCTTGTAGTGGTTAAAGTCTACCGGTAGTTCTTTCATGTCCATGTAATGCTTACTGGTATTCATACTTAATAATGATATTTCACAACCAAGATTGTGAAGGGCATTACTAAGATATGTAACTGCAATAGATTCCCCATCTTTTAGAGGATAAGGAAACTTTTTGCATAACTGAAGGATCTTCATAAATTCTTTAACTATCGGTTCAATCTGTTTGGGCGCCAAAGGTAACCATTTAAATCAAAAAATTCAGTCTTTGAATTTATTTTTTATGAGTGAATGTCTGTCGCCTTAAGATATATAAATCAAAAAATTATTCTACTAAAAAACTTTTTTTTGTATTGTTTTATTG
>JACMLK010000031.1 GCA_014379665.1 Saprospiraceae bacterium
ATACTGCACATGCTACCGAAATATTGAGGCTCTGGACCATTCCATGCTGAGGGATAATAAAATTTCCGTCCAGGTGTTTTTTTGCACGATCAGATATTCCTTTCTGTTCGTTTCCAAAAACCAAAGCTACTGCCCCGCAAAGATCCAGATCATACAAAGAAATGGATTCATCACTAAGGAGAGTCCCGTACACTTTATCATACTTAGATCTGATCACGCTGAAACACTCATCCAGGTCTCTAAAAAAGTGGGCTTTAACCCATTTTTTTGAACCCGAAGCACTATTTGTCCCTATGTAATGACTAAAGACATCAGAATTTACTTCTGAATAGATGACATAAATTTCTGAAATACCAACTGCGTCACAAGATCTTAAGACAGCTCCGATATTATGAGGATCATTCACGTTTTCAAGAACTACGGTGAGATCGGTCTGCCGCTTTGCTATAACCTGTCTGAATCGTTCTGCCCGCTCATCAGTGATTGGTTTGCTCATGCTATTCTTTTAATTTCTTCTCCTGAATCGGGTATCTTTAAATTCTATGATATCCAAATGTTTGTTTTCAAAAAAATCAAATTTGGACGGGTCATCTGTCAACGGGGAGTCTTCTGATTTTGATTTTTTTACATCAAAGGTACTCTGAAGATAAGTATCAGATTCTTGTTCAAGATAATGCTGGAAATTAAGTCCATACTTCCATAAGTTCCTTCCGATATATAACATCAGGTCATAGCCTTTGACTGCATCTGCCGAAGGAATTTCTCCGTACATATCAAGATATTCTCTTCTGAACTCTCTGATGGCCTCCTGATTCTCGTCCACGAAATCAGACATGACAATTCTCATTTGCAGGGCGTGATAGTAGTCAAAGTCAATCTTTTCAGAATCATATAAAATGGGCATACCATAAACAATCAGAGATCTGCTCCCTTTTTCAGCCATTAATTTTCTCAGACAGGAATAAATAAACGACTCATCATTATAAGAATAGTTCGGAAGTATAACGGCTTTAATTTTTGGGTTTTTAAGCAACCGGAAAAATGCTGTAGGTCCGGTATTGAGACTATCCTCACTAACAAAATAAGTAGTAAAAAAGTCATTTTCTCCAGGATTTGCTTTATTTGCGGCGGATTCCTGAAAATATGTAATCCATGAATTCGTTTCCTTATTCTTTTTACCAATAATGGCTACTTCTCCTTTTTGAAAATCTGATGAAGTACTTTGCGCCAACTTATAAAAATGTTCCTTCAGATTCGGTTTCATCTGAATATAATACGGATTTTCAATAGTGATCTTTGTACTGGTCTGCCAGGGGGAAACCAACGGAATGGATTTTAGTTTGCACTCTTCCACCAGCAATTTTACATCCTCCCTTTCAAAAGGACCAATGATAAGGTCAGTCCCTAATTCTGTAATTTCATCGATTTTATCTTTGACCAAAACTTTTCCTTCTTCCGTATCTACTACGCTGATATTCAGCCTTATATTTTCATCATCCAGCTTTTCCAGTGCCTTCAAAACGCCGGCATAAAAATGAATAAATCTTGATTGTGAAAGATCGGAAGTTACATATCCATCGGAATTTAATGGTATTAATAACTTTACATTATATTCATCTTTGAATGCCAGACCTTCATTAAC
>JACMLK010000264.1 GCA_014379665.1 Saprospiraceae bacterium
TCATCTATCCGATAATATTGTAGGTAAGTCAGTCATGGTCATAGGAGGGGCAGGAACTATAGGCTCATCATTTATCAAAGCTTTATTACAATTTAAACCTTCAAAATTATATGTCGTCGATACTAACGAAAACGGACTGACAGAATTGACCAGAGATTTAAGATCTACACACGGCCAATATATACCTGAAGATTACAAAACATATCCGATGAATTTTGGAGATCCTGTTTTCAGAAAGATGTTTGTAAAAGAAGGACCATTCCATATTGTAGCCAATTTTGCTGCACATAAACATGTAAGGAGTGAAAAAGACCATTATTCTATCGAGGCCATGCTGGATAATAATGTATTTAAAGCTAAGGAGTTTCTTGATCTGTTAGTACAAAATAAACCAGAGCACTTTTTTTGTGTTTCGACGGATAAAGCAGCCAATCCGGTCAATGTCATGGGTGCCAGCAAAAAGCTCATGGAAGAAGTCATTATGGCATATAGTGATGATATTAAAATAACTACCGCCAGATTTGCAAATGTAGCCTTTTCGAATGGTAGTCTTCTTGATGGATACATCCAACGGATATTCAAAAAACAACCTATTTCCTGTCCTTCAGATGTCAAAAGATTTTTTGTTTCTCCTGAAGAAAGTGGTCAGATTTGTTTGTTTGCTTGTACTTTAGGCCAAAGCGGTGAGATTTATTTTCCAAAACTGGAAGTATCTGACCTTGTCAATTTTAAAGAGATTACAATTCAATTCTTTAAAGAAATGGGTATTAATACTGTTCAGTGTTCTTCTGAAGATGAAGCAAAACATTTGTCAGTACATTTTAAAATTGAAGATCCACATCCTGTTTATTATTTTACATCAGATACCTCCGGGGAAAAGCTATATGAAGAGTTCTATACATCTGCAGACGTAGTCAATCTGGAAAAATACCAAGGTATGGGAATTATTAAAAATGTGCTTAAACCATCCAAAGTTCAAATAAATCATTGTATCATGGAGTTAAAAGCGCTGATGCAATCAAATAAATATGATAAATCTGCCATTGTAGCTTTGATGAAAAAACATATTCCCGATTTTGAACATATTGAAACAGGGAAAGGTTTGGATCAAAAGATGTAGAGTTATAGTTGGTAATATTTAGTTGATAGGATCCTTACTACGAGCTAATCCCTACGAGCTAAATCCCAACTAACTTCAAACTTAAAAAATGGAAGAAAAATTTGATTTTGAAAATCTCATCGTTTGGCAAAAAGCCATTGAATTTGCAGATTTAATATTAGAGAAGACAGATAAATTTTATAAAAGTAACGGAAACTTCAGGTTGAGAGAGCAATTAGATGCTTGCACTTCTTCGATTCCAATGAATATCGCAGAAGGTAAAGGAAGGTATTCAAAGAAAGAATTCAAACAGTTTTTATATTATTCAAGAGGCTCTATAAATGAGACTGTTACGGTTTTGCTATTACTTCAGAAAAGATCCTGGCTAATCATGGAAAGATTATATCCTTTTAAAACAAAAAGCCATTGAATTATCAAAAATATTAAATGGTCTAATAAATTCGTTAAAATAATAAAGATGGTAGTTGGTAGTTCGTAGCAACTGGGCAGATCCTTAATAAGTGCTCATCTCTACGAGCTTAAAACTACGAACTTACTACTACGAGCTTAAATCAAAACATGTACTCAATTATAAAAAGATTTTTCGACATCATATTTTCACTATTAGCCTTAGTAGTATTATCACCATTATTAATACCTATAGCCATTGGACTTAAGTTTACCGGTGAAGGATATATCTTTTATCTGCAGGAAAGAGTAGGATATAAAAACAAATTATTTAATATTTATAAGTTTGCAACTATGCTCAAGGATAGTCCCAATATGACAGGTGGATTAATCACATTAAAAAGAGACCCAAGACTTACACCTATGGGCGGATTTTTACGGGACTCTAAAATTAATGAATTGCCGCAATTACTTAATATCCTTTTTGGAGATATGAGTTTTGTTGGCCCAAGACCTGTGATGCAAAAAAGTTTTGATGTTTATCCTGAAAATGTAAAAGAAATAATATACAACGTTAAACCAGGATTAACAGGTATAGGGTCAGTGATATTCAGAGATGAAGAGACATTAATTACAAAGGTAAAAAATGAGGGTGGCGATACGTGGGATTATTATAAAAATAAGATTTATCCATTTAAAGGCGAGTTGGAAATTTGGTATCAAAAAAATCCGTCTTTTTTAACAGATATAAAACTAATCGTAATAACCGGCCTTGTCATTATATTTCCTAAAAATAATTTGATCTATCATTGGTTTCCTTCTTTACCCAAACGAAATTTTTAGACTACCATATAAAGATAAGCATTAAACAGTACGAATTATGAATGACAACAAAACAAATTATTTAAAACTCAATAAAATAAAATCCCAAATACTTAGAAAAGGTCTCCACATATCCTCTTACGACTTCGATCGTCCCTGGGGTGGCTTTTTTGTGATAGATGAAGTAGACACTTTGTTATTTATTAAATCATTTTATGCTGAATTTGAGGATGAACTTATGCCATCGTCACTGGCAATCAGCCCGAAGATATTATGTGTTGCCCCCGGCCAAAGATTGTCCTGGCAATATCATCATCGCAGGGCAGAATTATGGAAGCTTATAGAAGGAAAGGCAGCATATAAAAAAAGTGATAGCGACGAAGAAGATGAGATTCAAATGATGGAGATGAACAAAACGTTGACCTTGCACACGGGGGAGCGTCATCGACTCATAGGATTGAATGAATGGGGTATTATCGCAGAAATCTGGCGCCATACCGATCCGGAGCATCCATCAGACGAAAACGATATCGTGAGGCTGCAGGATGATTACGGAAGATGATTTATTTTGCTGATTTGTTTGATTTGTTGATTTGCTAAAATGTTAAGAGAAACTTCATGAACTCCCGGTCGGATGACTATCAGGCATCCCATCGGTATACTCGGAACTCTTCCAAAGGAATCATAGCGGTGGGACGGCGGCGAACCGTCCGAGCGCATACACCAAATTAAAACCATTATCACAGACTTAAACGTCAACCTCACTTGGCTATTCAAAGTATTGACATAAAAGAATTTTTAAAACTGGCACACGGCTTTCCGGTATTTGATGTCAGATCTCCTTCAGAGTTTCTTCATGCTCACATCCCGGGAGCCATAAATCTGCCGTTATTTTCAGATGAAGAAAGAGCCGTTGTCGGCACGGCATACAAACAGGAAAGCAGAGCATACGCAATCAAAAAGGGTCTTGATTTTTTTGGACCTAAAATGAGAGGTATAATAGAAACCGTGGAACAGATTTTGGATAAAAATCCAAAAAATAATTCTCTTCATTCTGGTGATACCATTTTGTTACATTGTTGGCGAGGTGGTATGAGAAGTGCAGGTGTGGCCTGGCTGTTAGATTTGTATGGATTTAAAGTATGTACATTACAAGGCGGATATAAGATCTATCGCAACTGGGTCCGGGAACAGTTTGTCTCGTCATACCATATCAATGTTTTGGGTGGATTTACAGGTGCGGGAAAGACAATTTTGCTGAGAGAATTAGAAAAAAGGGGTGAAAAAATAATTGATCTGGAAGGACTGGCAAGCCATAAAGGGTCCGCATTCGGCAAAATAGGGATGCCTGATCAGCCATCACAGGTCATGTTTGAGAATTTACTTGCATTTGAATTGTTTAATAAAAGTTCATCAGGTCAAAAGATATGGATGGAAGATGAAAGTCAAAGAATAGGTCATGTCAATGTGCCTAAAACTTTTTGGCTGACGCTGAATACTTCTCCTGTTTTTTTTCTGGATATCCCTTTTGAAGAAAGGTTAGATCATCTGGTGAATGAATATGGAGGACTTTCAAAGGAACAAATGGTTAATGCTATTATTCGCATTCAAAAACGTCTTGGTGGGCTGGAAACCAAAAATGCCATCAATTTTCTACTTGAAAATAATACCAGAGAATCATTCAGCATACTGTTGAAATATTATGATAAATCTTACAATAAAAGCCTTCAGAATAAAAAAAATGCAAAACAATTGGTTTACACTATTCCTTTTCAAAAAAATGGGGAGGATAATGTGGAACATCTGGTAGAGCTTGTAGAATCTATGAAGCACCAAGGATCAAGAAGTGAAAATAGTGAATCTTAGCGTCTTTGAGTCTTTGTGGCGGAAAATAAAATGCAACTAAGGCAGTAAACCACAGAGGTTCACCAAAGGATTGATATTTATTTAAATAAATTAATGACAAACTTCAAACTCACTCAATATTCTCATGGTGCAGGCTGCGGATGTAAAATAGCACCCAATATTTTGGACGGCATTTTAAAATCCAATCTTACTGCACCGGATAATAAAAATCTAATAGTGGGCAATCACAGTAAAGATGATGCCGCTGTCTATAATTTGGGGAATGGCACAGCGCTGATATCTACGACTGATTTTTTTATGCCCATCGTGGATGATCCGTATCAATTCGGTCGGATTGCATCAGCTAATGCTATCAGTGATGTGTATGCCATGGGGGGAACGCCTATTTTGGCTATAGCTATTCTTGGGTGGCCAATAAATACGATACCACCTGAAATAGCGCAGAAAGTAATAGAAGGAAGCCGTAGTATCTGTATGGAAGCAGGAATACCGCTTGCAGGAGGACATAGTATTGACTCACCCGAACCTATATTTGGACTGGCGGTCAATGGCTTAATCTCAATCTCTGACATTAAACAAAATAATACAGCACAAGAAGGAAATTTGCTTTTCTTAACTAAACCACTCGGTGTAGGGATATTAACCACCGCAGAGAAAAAGGGAATTCTTTCTGAAACACACAAAGAACTGGCTGCGCTTCAAATGATGCAACTTAATAGAATCGGAGAAAAATTGGGTCGTATATCTGGAGTAACAGCCATGACTGATGTGACAGGTTTTGGTCTATTGGGTCATCTGGTTGAAATGGCCGAAGGCAGTGGACTAAGCGCCACTTTAGACTTTGTAAAAGTTCCATTGATAATCCGGGAAATTAAGACCTATATCGAAGCAAATGCAGTTCCCGGTGGTACCCAAAGGAATCTGGATGCATATGGTCATAAAGTGGAATTGTCTGGAAATTTTGATAAAAGTTTTGCACTTAAGATTCTGGCTGATCCACAAACCAGCGGAGGTTTGCTCATTGCTGTTGATAAACAATCTGTAGACGAAGTAGTTAACCTATTTAGAAAATTTGAACTTGAAAAATATATTGATCCAATCGGATATTTTACAAATAAAAAAGGTGGTGACATTTTTGTTCACTAAAGATTATTCAAAATATTAAATACAAACATGCCTGCTAACAGATACATCGCTATTATGGCTGGCGGTATAGGCAGCCGCTTCTGGCCATCCAGTACGGAGGTCAGACCTAAACAATTTCTGGATATTCTGGGTGTTGGTAAATCTCTGATCAGAATGACTTTTGAACGTGCTTTGAGATTGGTACCCGCCGATCATATATTGATTGTTACCAATAAAATGTACAGCGCTCTTGTTAAAGAACATTTGCCCGAACTTCCGGCGCAAAATATTCTTTGTGAACCAAGTATGAATAATACTGCTCCTGCCATTGCGTATACTTCATTAAGGATACATGTGTTGGATGAAAATGCAGTATTTGCAGTTTTGCCCGCTGATCATATTATTTTGAAAGAAAATGAATATGTATCAAAACTAGAGCAAGCATTTGATTTTGCTGCTGAAAATGATGCAATAGTAACATTGGGGATTCAACCAACACGGCCTGATACAGGTTATGGATATATTGAATACCTGTCCAGCCGCACTGATGATCGAAAGATATTCAAAGTAAAGTCTTTTAAGGAAAAACCAGATATAATCACTGCTCAACATTATATTGACTCCAAATCCTACCTTTGGAACGCCGGCATGTTTGTGTGGAGCGTACCAACCATATTGAAATCATTCAGAAAAAATGCGCCGGATATTCTGGATACTTTGACACACCAAAAAGAATTATTTGGAACTCCCTCGGAACAGGCTTACATCGATAGGGTGTATCCAGGGACCCAAAAGATTTCTGTAGATTATGCTATCCTTGAACGTGCTGATAATGTGTACACCATTCCGGCAGATATAGGTTGGAGTGATCTGGGAACATGGAATAGTTTGCATGCGTTTTTGAGCACGGATTCTGACAATGTAAAAATTGGAAAAAATATTCACCTTATTGATTCGAAGGATATCATTGTCATTTCCAAAAACCATAAAACGATTGTGATCAAAGGACTGGAAGATTATATAGTGGTTGATGAAGATGAAGCCTTGCTAATTTATCCCAAGTCTGACGAACAGGAGATAAAGGAAGTAGTTGCTAAATTGCGGATTTGCTAAATTGCGGATTTGCGGATTTGTAGGATTTGCTTATTTGATAAATTATTGAGACTGACTTAGTGTCGGAAATCGTGACCTTAAGCGTTCCCGGGCGGATGACTCTCAGGCATCCCACCGGTAAACGAGGGACTCATCCCGGGAATTATAGTGGTGGGACGGCGATGAGCCGTCCGATCGCATACCTTGCCTAAAAAATTAAATAACAATAATATTAACACAAAAAAAACCATAGCACTCGTAGCCAATTCCACATGGAATATCTACAATTTCAGACTTAATCTGATTGATAAGTTTCTGTCTGAAGGCATGGATGTAGTGGTGATTGCACCCGTGGATGAATATTTGACTTATAAAGAAAAATATCCGTCAGTGAGACATTTTAGTTTGCGCACTATGGACAGAGACAGTACCAATCCGATAAAAGACTTCCTTTTGGTTCTGGAACTGACAAGAAAATATAAAAAGATAAGGCCTGATATAGTACTTCATTTCACCAATAAACCAAATATTTTCGGTGGGGTAGCTGCATGGTTGGCTGGTGTAAAATCCATAGCAGTAGTAACGGGTCTCGGATATGCATTTATTCATAATGGATTCATTAAAAGGTTGATTTCATGGTTATATCGTTTCACGGCAAGGTTTCACCAAAAGTTTATTTTTGAAAATATCGAAGATAGGAAACTATTTGCATCACTACAGATTGTAGAAGGCGCCCGGGCTGTATCTGTAAAAGGATGTGGCGTGGATACAGCATGGTTTCACCCATACCCTAACGGTCAGAGCAGGGATAAAACTATTTTTACTTTCATAGGTCGGTTGCTGTATGATAAAGGTATCAGAGAGTTTGTAGAAGCAGCAAAAATCATCAAATCAACCATACCGAATGTAGACTTTTGGATAGTTGGGGAACTTGATGCAGAAAATCCTGCGACAGTGGACAAAGATGATCTGATAAAATGGGTGGAAGAAGATATTGTGTATTATCATGGCTTTGTAAAAGATGTAAGAAGTATCATCGCCCAATCTGATTGTATAGTACTACCGTCATACAGGGAAGGTTTGCCAAGGATTATAGTAGAAGGCATGTCTATGGCAAAACCTGTAATTACTACCCAAACAGCAGGATGTGAAGAAACAGTAGATGATAACATCAACGGCTATCTGGTAGCAATAAAAAGTACGGGTGATCTGGTAAACGGGTTGAAAAAATTTCTTAGTTTAACTGAGGATCAACAACACCAAATGGGCATCGCAGGCCGCACGAAAGCATGCAAAGAATTTGATGATAAGTTGATAGCCAGTGAAATATATGATATAGTCAGCATGGTGATTTGAGGGCTTAGTTATGTATATATTCAGTTAAATATATTTTTATTTTTGCATTGATTAAGAATATCTTCCATTCTTTTATCCCAGGATAACATTTGCAACGCATACTGCCGGACTTTTGAATGGCTATTCAATGTCTTTTTGTACAAACCCACAACTGTATCACAATTTATATTTGATTCATCAGCAGGCTGATATTGAACAAAATCAAGATAATCAGGAAAATCTACATCCGGAGTACTCAAAATAAACGGCAATCCATATGCACAGTATTCCCTGTGTTTTAGCGGAGCATGACTTGTGAGTCCTATGCGATGATTGCCCAATGTGCCTATACCTATATCTGCGCTTTTGTAAAAATCAACTAGATTACTTTCGTTTACATTTCGGTGAAAAAATACATAATCTTCCAGATTTAATGTGTGTACCAATCGGATATACGAATCAACTCTCTCTCCAACACCTACTACATTCAGCTTAATTAAAACATTAGGTTCTCTCGCGTAGTAATCTCCCAACCCTTTTATTAATCTGTCCAGGCCATGCCATTCGTGCCAGTTTCCGACTGCAAGTAAACGGACTATACCTTCTTTTCTCACTTCACAAGATGGCGATATACGCTTAACATCTATCCCATTGGATATAGGTATGGTGTTAATTCCCCAAAGATTGTGATTTTGCCCGATCAACACAATACAGTCTACATATTTTTTTAATTTGCGTCGATACCAAAAATCCATCCATATCCCAATTTTTTTTATTCCCTTAAATTCTTTGTGAAAAGGATAGGTGGGGACTTCGATGATGAGACTGCAAGTAGGATTGTCTTTTTTTTGCTGAGCCAGAAATTTTATAAAGAAATGGCTTGAGTACGGGTACCGTATATAAATAATGTCAAACTTTTGTTTCTTAAGATAATTGCTGACAGATTTAAAAAAGATAACATTTTTTATATAAAAAGAAGAAGGCTTGTTGTCAGGTTCGATCAATTTGTCGTCAATGGATATCTTATTTGCATTGATGCAACCAACTATTACTTCATGACCCAGATTTTCAAAAGCCCTTTTCTGGTCATTCATCTTCAGCACTACACCGGAAGACAACGATTCATTGATATCCACTTTATACATCATCATGATTCTCATCTTACTATCTCATTATATGTTCTTCTGATATCCATTCCTCTCATTTCTGCATAATCAAAAATACTATTGTGAAAATTGTATGATATTAATGTAAGATATTTATTCGCATCTATAAAAGCATCATGGACATCCTTTATGTTCACCTTTTGATTTAGTGCAATTTTTAGCAGACATTGGTCCATAATGACTAATGGATGCTCCACGATGTCTGTCATGCTTTCATTGGTAAGATTGTATAAAGAATAAGGAAAGCCGGTTCCACACCTGTACCCAATTCTTGTGCGATATCCCAGGCTATGATCTGCATTCATTCCTGCCTTTTGAAGAATTTCCAGGGTCTGAGGAAAAACAAACCGCAAATAATGGTTTCTATTAATCA
>JACMLK010000265.1 GCA_014379665.1 Saprospiraceae bacterium
CATCTCCAAAGAAAAGAAGGCTATACCTCTGCCAGCCTGTGCTGCATTTTTTGCAAGTGAAAGGGTGAAAGCTGTCTTACCCATACCCGGACGGGCTGCCATAATAATCAGATCAGAAGGCTGCCAGCCGTTGGTGATTTTGTCCAACTCAACAAACCCTGTGGTAACTCCTGTCATTTCTGACCCCTTCTGGCTTACAGCTTCTATTTCCTTCTGGGCTTTTACTGCCAGAGCTCCCAGAGATTCATAACCTGTGTTCAGGTTTTGATCCGTGATGTCGTACAAACCACGTTCTGCTTCATCAAGCAACTCCAGAACGTCTTTGGTATCTTCAAAGGCATCGTGTATAATGGTGGTGGACACCCTAATCAATTCTCTCTGAATATATTTTTGAGCTATGATACGTGCATGAAATTCTATATTGGCTGCAGAACCAACTTTATTGGTAAGTTCCATCAGGTAGTTGATACCTCCGGCTTCTTCCAGTTTAGATGATTTTTTAAGAGATTCATGAACTGTAAGCAGATCTATAGGTTGTGATTTTCCAAAAAGATCCGACATGATAGAAAAGATAAGTTGGTTCTTATCGAGATAGAAACTCTCTTTTCTCAATATCTCAATGATAGATGGAAAACCATCCTTGTCTATCATTATGGCTCCCAAAACCGCTTCTTCCAAAGGGATAGCCTGAGGCTGCACCCGGCCATAAATCAAATCTGATTCTGACTTGGATGCAGAGAATTTGCCACTTATGGCTTTAAGTGAATTAGGATAATCAGGCATGAATTAAATTGTAATTGATACTGAGCTAATATAGAATGACAAATGTATAATATCTTTCCAAATTAAAATCAGCCCGGGAATTTAACCATGTGGATAAAATGTGCATAAAGGATCAGGTTATGTGGATAACAAAATAATGTTCAATTTTTTGATCATTCAAAATATGATAAAAAAAACAAATATAACACAAATATCTGAAAAAATTATATACATTTTAAATATAATGTGTTCACATTTATACTAAAACACAACCAATAGCTGAACATATTACAAATTAAACAAATGTATAGTGAAAAACCAGTTAAAAGGAATATTCATTAGGGCTTAAAAAACAAATTCAAAATAATGTGGATATTTTGGTTATATATTTTATTCTATAATATGATCAATTAGGAAAATTGTAGAAATTTATTAAATAGGACTACTATTGAATATAGTCTGATTGATTTGGATCAAAACAAATTAAGCGAAAGAAATAAATAAAAATCGTTACTTACCAGTTTTGTGTATTACCGCCTAAATAGAAGAGCCTCACTGTTTGGAAATACAGTGAGGCTCTGAGAAATATAATTAATTTATTCGCTTAAATCTTCGAAAGTATACCTGAATACTGGCGTTGTCCGATGGTGACCTGATAAAGAATCAATCCCGAAAGATCCTGATCTAATTCAATATTCAGATTGTTATGGCCTTTCTCAATCGGGTGAGATGAGTTGCGGAGCTCCTGTCCGTAGCTGTTAAACAAACGTATCATGGCTTTACCGCTGATATTGGATTCCACATCAAAATTCATTATGGACGTAAATGGATTTGGATACACTTTGATGGTAGTATCTTCTGACTTTTTAGTTCTCTCAGATACTTCATTCTCAATTAAAGAACCTGCATCAATCGAAATATTTCCTTTTTTAACTCCGACAAAATCAACCGTATTTTGCTGCTTTGCTATAGAGTCTAACTTGATTTCCAAAGGTAACGTTCCTGTAAGCACATCCTGTGGATTGACAAAAGTAGCTTTTTTATCCAAAAGATACCATTGATAATTACCGGGAAGTGTGGTACGTACATCGGTCACAAATTCCATCAGGATATTTTGATCCACAATGTTAATAACTCCGTTTTCATCAATATCAGCTGCAAGATACTGGTAATAACTACTGAATGTAACTTCACCCAAAAGGAATTTGGTAAGCAATTCAACATCTTTGTTATCAATCCCTTTTTTCAGGGCGTCACTATAAGTGGCTGAAACTATCACCGGTTTGTTTTTAACTGTGATACTGTCAAACAGATAGACACCATTTGCATTCGTTTTTACTTTTTCAGTAATATAGGTGACGGTAGAATCTTTGTGCTCTGTCACTGTCAAGACGGTAATATATCTGTACAGTTTATACCCTGAAGCATTAATAAATGAATCCAGTTTTAGTGTTTCTGTGGTATCAAATGTCGAGGCATAAGAGATGACCGGATCTTTATAAGTCAGCGTTACTTCTGCATCTTTAAGAGGAAGATCTGATACCGTATTCACCTGTCCTCTAAGACTGTAGAGTGGAATCACAGGTTCAACTGGTTTTGGATGGCAGTCAGGAATGTTAGCGGCGTTATTTTGAATAATGACTTCAACAATACAATATGCTTGTGCCCCTTTACTGTCGGTGACCCACATTTGAACGTTGTTTTTACCAATATGATCGCATGTAAAAGTTTTGTTTGTTTCTGCCACATCTTTTGAAAAAGAAAATTTCAGAGGAGTATACCCGCAAATAGACTTACTTCCTTTATCAAAATCTTTGGCCCACAATTCGACCATTCCATTATCAACATCCCCGTCATTATCTGTGTCTAATGGCATTAACGTGGTGATCAGACTGCCTAAACAATAAGGGGTGGGTTTGTTGGCATTTTTTACTACCACATTTGTCGTGCATACTTTATTTTTACTACATCCATATTTCACAGTATATGTAACTTTAGTAGTTCCTATAGGATAGGTACCCGAAATATTATTTCCTTTTGAAGTGGAGTAAGGAGAATTGTTGGTAATTTCAAAATTTCCACCGCAAACACTTGGGTCTATGGTTAAAGGATTCACTATCAACTGGGCATTTTTGCAGTTAAATGCATTTACAGTGATTTCTGCAGGGCAATTAATTTCCGGTGGAGTGGTATTGATTATTTTAATGTACTGAATTCTTGTATAGATGGCATATCCGGTGGTAGGGTGGTAATTGCACCAGTCCAGCACTTTCCACGTTCTCATTATTTTTTTACATTGGCTGTTCACTGTAAACAACATGTCACTGTATGATTTTCCCAACATACTGCATTCAGCGTAATCCCAGGTAGGATAATTATATGGTGCAGTTAAATGGTAAGGATTGGTGTCCGGATTGCATCCTTCGAGTTCGAGATCTTCCGGCCAGTTTATATTTGGACCACCGCTTCCGGATGAAGATACATAAATGGTTTGGGTACAGGTATGCCATTGCCAGTTGTAATCTTCCACCATCCATGTTCGGGTGATATATCCTGCATTACAGCTATTCAGATAATAATGTACTGTCGGACTGCCTGCAGAATAAGTATAATATCCATAGGTATAGGTAGCATTACCATACATAGACAAGTTCCACAATTCATCAGTACAACTGACATACACATTGGGTGGACAATTGAGGGTAAATGGCCAAACCGTGTTGGATTTGGCCCCAAACATCTGGGTAGATAGCAGGCATGATAAAATCAAAAAAGACTTAATGCCGGATGGAATGTACACGTTTGTTTTCATTATTCTGAGACTTTAGAAATGAGTTAATAAATAAGACCTTATAACATATTACGACAAAATTACATATGTTTTGAATTGGTTGTATATATTTTAGCTACAATTAACAAAATTTGGGTGGTAACCCTTAGAGATAAATGAATGCTCCTAAACCGTAAATGGCAGAAAAAAATCAAAAGAATTTCAAAGTGTGGAAATAATCTCTATTTTTGAACTTTCATTCGGGACGTAGCGCAGCCTGGTAGCGTACTAGCATGGGGTGCTAGGGGTCGCTGGTTCGAATCCAGTCGTCCCGACTTTCTTTTCTCTTTAAGGCTCACATAGTATTCTAAACTGTAAAATATACAGGATTAATTCTGGTTTTTAGTGATTATGTTGGAATCTTTCTACCAATCCACGTGACCCAAACTACAATCGCTTCCATAAAATGATGACCTGTTGGGACCCAACGATGACCCGTTGAAAGCCAACGATTACTCATTTGGAGATAATGATTACTCGTTGAGAGACATTGAATACCCGTTGGAAGATATTGATTACTCATTGGGAGATAACGATCACTCATTGGAAGATATTGATTACTCATTGAGAGCCAATGATAACTCGTTGGGAGCCAACGATCACTCGTTGAGTGATAACGATTGCTCATTGGGAGATAACGATCACTCGTTGAGAGATAACGATCACTCGTTGAGAGATAACGATTGCTCGTTGGGAGATAACGATTACCCGTTGGAAGATATTGATTACTCGTTGAGAGATAATGATCATTCATTGGGAGATAACGATTACTCGATGAGAGATAACGATCGCTCATAGGGAGATAATGATCAATCCTTGGGAGATAACAAGCAATCAAAGAGAGATAACGAGCATTCGTTGAGAGATAACGATCAATATTAGGGAATATACCATGGCTTAGTCAGGTATCCAGGAAGATGCGAATTACTTGAGAATACTTGTGATTTTTCAAATCGCATTATATATTAATCTCCGGGATTAATTCAGTTTTCAGCGATTTAGTCGTAAGTTTGATCGAAATATCAAACAGTGAAGCACTTTCAGTAAAATGTTTTTAAAGATATTTGGCTATGTTTCATCATCCTTTTGTTTATAATCATTGATAACATCGCGGATCGTCTATGTTTTTTATCATACAGAAGGGAGCTTTTTTTAATCTTAATAGCCCACAAATCAATAATAATGAATTTAAAATTCTCACAGATACTTTTTATGTTTATATTTGGTTGGGCCAGTGCGACGACTCAGACTGTATTTCCGGCCAAGGAAATACCATTCAATGATCACGTTGTTCCCAGGATTTATATTTTCATCAATGCTGACTCGCTTAACAGTCTTTTTCTTCCTGAAAATGTAGAGAAAGATCATGAATATCCTGCCGACTTTATATGGAATGACGGCTTAAACAAGGATACCATTTATCATGTGGGATTCCGGTTAAGAGGAAACACTTCGAGGACTTCACAAAAAAAGTCTTTCAAAATCAAATTCAATCATTTTGGTTCTGAGAAATTTTATGGTTTATCCGATTTCAATCTGAATGGTGAACACAATGACCCGTCTATCATTCGTGCTAAAATTAACTGGGATTTGTTAAAAAAGGCTGGCATAGAATCTTCCAGAGCAAATCATGTAGCCTTGTATATCAATAATGAATACAGGGGACTGTATATTAATGTGGAGCATATAGATAATGATTATTTTGAGGCAAGGAACAAAGACGAAAACGGGCAGTTGTTTAAATGTTTTTATGGGGCAGACTTTACTTTCAAAGGGAATAACCCCAATTCATATAATAAGGACGTATATCATGCCGAAAATAATACAGACGAACCGGATTACTATAGGCTCATGGAATTTATTCGGGCTTTAAATAATACAACAGATCCGGACTACAGATGTGAACTTGAAAAATATTTTGATGTAGATACTTATCTAAAGACGATGGCTATGGAGATACTTATGGGTCACTGGGATAATCCTATATACAATAAAAATAACGCGTATCTCTTTTTCAATACCATTAAAGGCAAATATGAGTTAATGACCTACGACATTGACAATACTTATGGCGTAGACTGGTTTGACGTCGATTGGTCAGTGCGCAATATATATTCATGGTCACATCCTAACGGACAAAGACCTATTTACACCAACATCCTTGCAGTTCCTGAATACAAAATACGATTCGGTTATTATATCAAAAAATTCACACAAGAGTTCTTCAACCCCACTTTTCTTAATCCTTACATTGCGAAGATTAAAGCCAAAATCGAACCATACCGAATTAATGATATTTATGCTGGACTGGACTATGGCTATACTTTTCAGGATTTCAACCATTCATACGATTACAGTACCGGCGCCCATGTAAAAAAAGGGTTATCGGAATATATTCAGGAAAGATCTGAAAGTGCTTTATCACAAGTTCAAAATGTAAATATCTCTCCAATTTTGGAACATCATACCATCCAATGGGATAATGCAGAAGTGAACACAACTTTTTCTTTGACTTCTTTAAGTGGAGTAGAAGTAAAAATGTATTACCGCTTAGGTGGTGGTTCATGGTTAGAAAAACTCATTCATGATGACGGGACAGGACCGGACAAGCTAGCAGGTGACCACGTATACAGTACTTCCGTTAATTATTCCGGACTAGCAAAACTGGACTATTATTATACTGCGGTGGATGAATCCGGTAGAATCTCACGTTTGCCTGTTTGTGATTTTTATACAGAAGAGATTGGATACAATGACTCACCTGCGCTGATAGTGAACGAATTCATGGCAGACAATACCTCCATAAAGGATAATGCAGGTGAATTTGAAGACTGGATTGAAATCTACAATGCCGGAGATACGGAAGTTTACCTCGGTGATAAATATTTGTCTGACAAACCGGATAATCCTAAAAAATGGCGATTGCCGCAAACAACCATTGAAGCATATGGTTTTTTACTTATATGGGCAGATGAAGATCAGGAGCAAGGTGAAAATCATGCCAACTTTAAATTGAGTAAATCCGGTGAATTTATAGGCATTTTTGACAGCGAAGACAATCATTTTGCACCAATAGATACCATTAGTTTCGGGAATACTCAGACTAATATTCCATACGGCCGATACCCTGACGGGTTTGGGACAGTGATTACTTTAAATCAACCTACACCCGGTATCTCCAATGTGATATCTTCAGCATCGGATCAGGAGGAGACATTTTTTACCATATTTCCAAATCCGGTATCCGGTGAGTTTACCGTGACCAATATTCAGGATGAAGATATGCTGATGATCAGAGACATGTATGGAAGGACGATGAAAATAATAAAAGGAAGCGCACTTAATGGAAGTAACTCAGCGGGAAATGACCTTAATACCGGTTTGTATATTTTGTCCATTCTTAGAGATCAAACGACTTATTCTCTGCGTTTTATTAAATTATGAGTGTATCAGGAAACAAAAAGAAAAAAATTGTTTTAACCTTATTGTTAGGAATAGTTTGTTTCATTATATATTTAAACCGACCAGATCCGGAATGGACCCGTGAATATCCTGCCACCAAAGGTAAGACCTGCACTATATTTTTAATAGACGGGCTTTCATCAGAAATTTTCAAAGAAGAACTTGAGGCAGGTCATCTACCTACTTTGGCAAAATTGATCAGTAAAAGTATGTATACTGAAAATGGAAACAGCAGTTTCCCAACCATGACAGGTTATGGTTTTTTCCCCTTTATCACCGGAGCTGAAGCCACTGAAAGTGGAATTTTAGGTTTGAGATGGTTTGACCGAAACAGATCAGATGGTAATCTCCGCAATTATGTCGGTAGAACAAATATCCATATGAATGAAGACCTGTCTGACAGTATCAAAAATTTCTTTGAACTTTCGGGCAATGCCTATACCGCATCTATTAATACTTATATGAATAGGGGAGTGAAGCACCCGATCATGACTGGTTGGGCCCATACTACGGCAAAGTATGAAGGTAAAAGTCTTTTTAAATGGTTGCGTTTGATACCATTTTATGGAGAAGACATAGCTAAAGATCATTTTGAACATGAATCAGAAGTGTTGCAAATGTCTTTAAGGCAACTCAGGAAAAATCCTAAAGTACACTGGGTTACCTTTCCATCCCCTGATGCCTATAATCATGTATTCGGGACTGATGTGAAGTATCATCAACTGATCAGACACATAGACAGTCTCATAGGTGTTTACGTGAATGAAGTCAAAAGTATAGGACAGGAATCGGACAGGATGATCGCTGTGGTATCTGATCACGGCATATCAGATGTACATGAAAATATAGATTTTTGTAAGTGGATGGAGGAGCATACCGGATTGCACATTGAAAGGGGGAAATCAGTACATGTTTTAAGTTCAGCATTGGATGAACCCATTGAATCTTTGTCAAAAAAGGACGGATATTTTGTCATCAATGGCAATCTTACGGCTTACTTGTACATGAAAAACAACACATTTGTCGCAAAGGAACAATGGAAGTATCCTTTGCCAGCACCCATGCTTAAAAACTATCCTGCCGGTAATAAGATGATCAATATTCCTGAACTTCTGACACAAATGGACGGGTTGGAACTGATTATCTACAAAGAAAATCCTGAAGAAATGGTTATTTTGAATGGTCAAGAGAAGGCCATCGTGAAACGAATAGATCATCGGTTGAGTTACCATGTAATAGAAGGTAATCCTTTGAATTATCCGGATAGTCTGCGGAGAATACCACTTACATCATATCAATGGCTTCAACGCACCACAGAAACAGATTTTCCCAACGCTATACCAAGGATATGGCAGTTAATGAGCGCAAAAGGTATCGGAGATATCGTTATGACCAGCCGCAAAGGAGTGGATCTCGCTAATGATTATGAGATATTCGTAGGAAATTATAAAGGCGGACATGGCGGATTAAGGAAAGAAATCATAACGGTGCCTTATATCTTATACAGACCGGGCCATGTTCCCGGCAAAATGAATGCCATGAATAGTGCAGAGGTAGGGAGGATGATAAAAGAATTTTTATGTTTTTAAAAGGGAGAGGATCTTGGATTTTCCATTCCTGAAACAAAGTTTGCATCAGAGTTTTTAATGTTTGGTTTCAATACGGCTATTTAGTGGTGTGCATTTTGACTATTATACCAACTTTTATTTCTAAAAGGCGTATTTTGCAGAAATTTATAGCGACGAGAATTTACAAGAAGTAAAATTATGTCGGTATTATACTCAAAATCAATAAAATGGACATTTGTATTTTCGCAAACCAATTTATTTTGAGTATAGATTACCGTATTATAAATAATATTATAATGACTCTAACATGAATACTCAGGATATGATAAACCAAAAAGAGCTCAAACTGGCAGTTTTGATAGATGCAGATAATGTCCCTTATGCCAATGTGAAAGAGATGTTTGAAGAAATAGCTAAATATGGTACACCCACCTTTAAGAGAATATACGCTGACTGGACAAAACCTACTGTGTCAGGCTGGAAAAATGTGTTGCTTGAAAATGCCATAACCCCGATCCAGCAATACAGTTACACCTCCGGAAAAAATGCTTCTGACAGCGCACTTATTATTGATGCCATGGATATTTTGTATACGGGTAAAGTAGATGGTTTTTGTATTGTGTCTAGTGATAGTGATTTTACCAGACTGGCTACCCGATTAAGGGAAGCAGGTATGAAGGTGATTGGTATCGGAGAAAAAAAGACATTAAATCCATTTATCACAGCATGTGACAAATTCATCTATCTTGAAATCCTGAAACCGGAAGTGATCTCCCCACCTGAAAAGGGAAATAAAAAATCAAATCAATCTCCGAAAAACCAGCCTTTAAGCAAAATTGATCCCAATATCATTAAGCTCATTGCCGACAGTATATCAGACCTTGAAGACGAAAACGGATGGACATTTTTGGGCGAACTTGGCAATTTGCTCCTAAAGAAAAAACCCGATTTTGATCCGCGTAATTATGGATTTCAAAAAATGCTGCCTTTGATCAAAAGTATGAATAAGTTTGAGATAGATGTAAGAGATACAGGTAAGCATAATATCAAACATATTTATATCAGAAAAAAATAATCTCTTACGTAACTATATACCATAAAATTCCGTATACCCTTGATTACTACCAATTATTGATATATTTTTGAAGTTCATATTACTTTACATCTGATT
The DNA here is from genome assembly GCA_014379665.1 of Saprospiraceae bacterium. Taxonomy (GTDB): domain Bacteria; phylum Bacteroidota; class Bacteroidia; order Chitinophagales; family Saprospiraceae; genus OLB9. The sequence goes on from JACMLK010000265.1 coordinate 9,794, forward strand.
TTTCAACAGACCTAAATAATGTTCCATGGTCAATTGTGCCGAAACTAATGTAAATCCATTCCAGCCCGGACCAGACAAACTCTGGGACAAAAGGAAAGCCATCCACCTTTTCAGACGTACTACCTTTGGTGCTGATCTTGATACCATCAATGCCAGTCTGATTACCGACCCCGTAACGCTGGTCAATAAAATAGTGGATGATGCCAAAGCACTTCCCTTAACTCCAGCACCGATTTGGGCCAACTGGACACTGAGCAATTATAGTTCAGATCCGGATGTGCGTAATACCCAGATTGGCACCCAAATTATTGAATGGGGTACCCAGTGGGTCACCGACATGAAAAAAAACGGACTGAGGGACAGGATGTCGTGGTTTTGGTCCAATCATTTTGTAACCAAAATAGAAAGCTATTACTGTCCTTCATGGATGTATCGGTATCATGTCCTGCTTCAAAAACACGCCTTAGGCAATTTTAAAAACTTCGTTCATGAAATGGGACTGACGCCGGCGATGCTGATCTTTCTGAACAATATACAAAATACAAGATTCCAACCCAATGAAAACTACGCCCGAGAATTGTTGGAATTATTTACACTTGGGGTAGACAATGGATATACACAACAGGATATAGTCAATGTAGCAAGAGCGATCACTGGTTGGAATGGCCTTGACCAGAGCAGCCTGTGTGGCAATGTGACTTTTATACAACCATTCTGGGATCCTGGACAGAAGACAATCTTTAATAAAACAGGTGCATGGGGTTATGACGATGTTATAAATCTGCTGTTCAGTGAGCGTGCGGTGCAAATCAGCGAATACATCTGCCGCAAGCTATATATCAACTTCGTCAATCCTGAAGTCAATGAGGATGTTGTAAAATCGCTGGCGAAAGTATTCCGGGACAATAACTTTGAACTGGCACCTGTCATGAAAGCCATGTTGAATAGCGAGCATTTTTTTGATGACGCTACAGTGGGAACCATCATTCCGGGACATATTGAGTACTTCCTGACCTTTATCAGTGAAGTAGGATACCGTGACGAAACCGAATTACTTTACGGAGTGGGTTACAGTGCCGGCGAATACAACCAGCAAATCCTGAGTCCTACAGATGTAGCAGGCTGGCCCGGAAACAGAAACTGGATCAATACCGGGTCATTTCCCTACCGGACCGAAAACATCCTGAACATCATGGGATACTATTATGCTAAAAACGGCAATACTCTGGAAGAATTAAGAGATCTGGCCAAAGGATTGGTCAACAATAACGAAAATAATCCTGACGTTATTTGCACTGCAGTCATCGACCATTTCCTTCCTAATGGATTACAAAATCCGGCTGACTATGCGGATGCACTGGTAGTATTTAAGGCAGAGATTCCGGAGAATTATTTTCAGACAGGTCAGTGGAATTTGGATTGGGAATACGCACCGGCTCAAGTGCTTTATCTGATCAATCATCTGGCTAATTTACCCGAATTCCAATTAAAATAAAAGGAGATGACAAAACACAATCCGGATAAAAGAGGTACCGATTTGTCTGATAGGTCAGCACATGACAATGACCACAAACTTTGGAGCAGAAGAAGTTTTTTGCAAACTATAGGAATGGCTGGTGGTGTAGGTTTTGGTTTAGGTGGATTTGACATCTCAGCAATGGCTTCCGCACCACTATCTATGTTGACAGGTGGTAATAATGACAGAATTCTGGTTCTTATCAGACTCAAAGGAGGCAATGACGGACTCAATATGATTGTGCCTGTATTTGATTACGGCACCTACAAATCTAACAGACCGACTATTGCTATCGGTCAGAATGACCTGATCGGTCTGGACAGCAACAATATGTTTGCGATGCCGCGAAGTATGACCAAATTAAAGTCCATGTGGGATCAGGGAGCCATGAAAGTCATCAATTCAGTGGGTTATCCTGATCATAATTTGTCACATTTTACTTCTTCTGATATCTGGAATTCAGCCAATGAAAATATTGACTATGACCAGAATAAATCCGGTTGGCTTGGCAGATACATGCTCGATCGCAGACCGGACTATCTCACCAATCTGCCTGAAGTACCGGGTGCGATTAAGGTCAGCAGTGGCAGTAGCATTACTTTTCAGACTCCCGACAGAATAGATCTTGCTGTCAACTTTAATACTCCGGACAAACTTATCGAAGTAGCTGAAAAAGGATATATTTACGACACAGTCAATCTGCCGGATGATTGTTACTATGGTGATCAGATAGGTTATTTGAGGTCAATCCTCAATATCACCTATAAATACGCACCCAACATCAGTAAAGCATATTCCGATTCATCCAATAGTGTGGGTTACAGTAATAATGAACTGAGCAGACAGTTGGCAATAGTAGCCCGGCTGATCAAAGGCAATCTGGGAACCAGACTTTATATGGTTACACTGGATGGATTTGATACCCACGAAAACCAGGTCATCAATCATACCAGACTGATGGGGGACATTTCATCGGCTATCAGTGAGTTTTATGCTGATCTGACAGCCGGAGAGAAAGCAGAAGATGTGCTGTCTATGACATTTTCAGAGTTTGGTCGTCGCATCAGGGAAAACGATGGTGGTACTGATCATGGTACAGCCGCACCTGTAATGTTTTTTGGTAAGGCACTTGAAGGCCATGATATCCTAGGGAAAAATCCAGATCTCCATGATGTTGATGCCGCAGGCAATCTTATCTTTGATACGGATTTCAGATCGATTTATGCTACACTACTCGAATCCTGGCTGTGTATAGAGGCATCGGCAGTTGATAATATCCTTGGTGATACTTTTGAGCGAATTCCTGAGTTGGGATTTGATTGTCAAGGTGTAAACACAAAAGAAACTGCATTAATCCAAAGTATAAAACATCGCGCAAAAATGAACGCCGATGGTTCTTACACTATAGCTTATGAACTATCGAGACCCGATAAGATTGAAGTGGATATTTACACTATCATGGGGCAAAAAATAGCTACACTGGTGAATGAATACCAGGGCGAGGGGGCACACGAAGCGATTTTTATTAATCAA
>JACMLK010000266.1 GCA_014379665.1 Saprospiraceae bacterium
AGACAGAGGATTTACTGCATTTCAGAAAAGTATCTTTTTTAATAATTTGTCAGGTAAAGACCTACGTATTATTTTCTTTCAGCCTCAGGTGATAGATACATTAGATATAATGAATTCAGAAAATTATTATTATGGAATTTACTCATTTACTGATTTCTTACCATTTCTTTCAAGTGATTCTATCCACATACAATTTGAAGATAATAAGGTGATAAAATATACTGATGCAGATGATTGTTTGCAGAAAAGTATATATTGTACATCAACATGGTATTGTGACCCAGGGGATACAACTGTTTGTCATTTTATAATAGATGTAGACTTATACAACACTGCAAAATAAGGTGTTACGTATCTCCTTCAGTTCAGGTGAAATTTTGGGTATGGATATCTGTGAAACACTATTCATAAAAACATGACGTTTTACTGCTTAAATTCCAACTTGTATGAAAAACCCTTACTGTCTTATTCCCGCATTCTTCTTCATGTTCAATCAAATCCTCACCGCCCAAGAGGTCATTTTTTTCAATTACGAACACGAAGAACCATTCTATCCTCAACTGGAAAGCCAACGCATCTCCTATGATACAAATCTGGTCATACGTCTTATGGACGGCAATGGCAACGGATCCTTTTCGGATGTTCATAATGTACCCAACCAGGACTCCTGTTGCGACTACATTAATATTCAAAATAAAAATAATAGTCAGCAACATGGTGTAAACTTTACACCCGAACTGATTTTTGAAAATGATGGCTCCAAATATTCATTTGTATTTAACCCACTGCTACAAACAGGTTTTTTAAAAAAACTAACTTCAAATAATTCTAAAGCATCACTCTCGCTCTTTAACAAGGTGCCACCTGTAGAGATACGTGAACTAAAAAATTCTTCCTCTTGGACAACAATTCCGCAATTGGCTTTAGCTGCCTCTACCAAATATGTGTTCTTTTCTTTCTGGTCGCCCTTCTGTCCTCCATGCGTAGAAGATCTTGCCTTTTATGATGAATACATCAATGAGATTACAAAAGCAAATCTTACAGTCATCCATATTTCCACCAATGAATATCCGGCTGACTGTAGAGAGCATGTCCAAAAAAATAATCATAAAGGATTGTTCTACACCTGCTCCCGAAAAGAAATGGAAACATTTAATTGCAGTGGATATCCCAGTGGATTTCTGACAGATAACCAGGGAAAATATATCCGGCATGTAGGATGGATGACCATCAGTGACATTCTGAATAAATTGCCAACACTTAAAAGCTAAAGCGAGCATGTTACCTCTTACCACCGCATTGCTCGATACACTCAAGATCCTGATGATTGGCAACAGTCTGTCTTATTATAACCAGATGCCAATCACGTTTTCAGAATATATGAATGCGCAGGGATTGGCGGTAGAGATGGATACCATCTTCATGCCGGGTAGTAGCCTGGAATGTTTGTTTATCCAGACGCTCTATCCTGACATCAAAATTTGCTCACCTGAAGTGGAAGCAACTCATCAAGTGTGGCAAAGGGATAATCCGCAACATGCGGGTTTTGTAAAGCTGCTATCCGGGCATGATGTTATATATCTGCAGGCGATACCTTTGGAAGATGATGTTCTGTATGAGATCATTTCCTCAATCGATAAAAACACCGGAAAGGATGTTGCCATTATCGTCTTCCAGCCTTACAAGAATATAACCTGGAATGAGGAGGTACGTAAGAAAGAGCTGGTTAAGGAATATGAATATTTTAATTCACATAACAAGTCTGAAAAAGTTGTGTTGCTCCCCATTGGCGATTTGTTTGATCTGCAGATGAAGTATGATGACAGAGTAAAGCTGTTGGACAGTACGAATCACCCCACAACTTATGGGAGTAAACTGATAGCGGAGATGTTGGGTGAGTTAGTAATGGAGATTATGAATAAGTAACTGACGCAAAGAAATTCACCGAATTTATCTTCATTCAAAATAAATAAAACGATACTCCGTTCCAAATTAAGATTCGCTCACCTAAATTGTCTCAGGCCAAGCCCATTGTAGATAATCTTCGATTTTGTTGATCCAACTAAATTTGGAAAATGAAAGTTGCAATCTATACTTTTCTCCTTTTAAGTATTGCAATCGCTTTGAACTCCTGTAGTCAATGTGCAAGTGCAGACTGTGATAGAAATGCTAAAAGTATAACTATCAAACTCTTGAAGGATGGTAAAAATGCTGTCTTTGGTCTTGACCCGATAATTTCAAAGGATTCCATCTTCTATTCTATCATGGTCGACTCATCCATAGTGCTTGATAGTAGACCCATATTCCAAAATATTGAACAGGTACTTGAGATTTATGTCTATGCTGATTATCCCACTATTCTTGAAATTAATGGTATCCGGTCAGATACCTTTTCCATTACTACTCAGGTCACCTCATTAACTGAATGCTGCAGAGGATATACTATTACAACCGTTTCCCATAACGGATCTGTAATATGTACAGGTGAATGCGATAGTATTTTGAATGTCGAGATATAAAAATATCCTACTTAAATAGTCTTCTTATAATTGCCACTCTTTTAAGATTATGAAAACTCAGTTTGCTTTTATTCTTCTGATTTGTTTTGGATACGCCCTGCTGAGCTGTTCAGAAGATATGCCCAAAAAAACAAAGGATTTTACACCTGAGGTGGAAGATTACGAATTTTACATAGAAGGAAATTTAGATAACAAACTCCTTAGATACCAGCAAATTGATTTTGAAAGTACGAATGTGTCAAACAAATATTTTATAGATGACAAAGAGACATGGTTGCAAGCTTATCCAGATTCCAGTGCGGAAAACATTGGTTACTGGAAGATCCGTTTTCATGACTTAGATATAAAGAATGTTACACTTCCTCATGTCTTGCTTGAATCGCAAGGAGGTATTACCTGGTATGATCAAAGAATAGATGCAATAATTGAAAGTAATTCAAAATGTCAGGGTCCTGATGCAGGATGCACTTTTGGTTTAGCGTCTGGAGAGGGCAGTATCGTTCTGACTTCAAATGAAAATAATATTCTAGAGGGAGAATTCTCAGGAAATGCATTTCTGATTGGCTTCGGAATGGTTCCCTTTTCAGATACGACTATGTTTCATGAAGTTGTCAATGGGAAATTTAAAATTAAATACCGGGAGGAATAAACTCAAAACATTATAAACAAGAAAGTCTTAAGCTTTCGGTGCTGAGATCGTACAAATGATTTAATTGGAATATTCAATTTTTCATTATTTCCCCTCTTATCCATCACGACCTAGGTCACTTCACTAATTGAATGCTGCAGAAGAAATTTAATATCATGATAATTCCAAAAAAAACAGCAGCCCCGAAGCGCTTACAAAATGACCTGGTCTCCTCTCCTGATCACTTTACACCTCTGAGGCTGCCTCATTAATCAATACCGCCAATGCCGACGAAAGCAATGTTCATAGGTTTATGCGGAAGTCCCGGGGATAGCTTTCTCCTCTCTCCTCCAAAACTCAGACATCGCATCATGCTTACATCTTTATCGACTGTATTGCAGTATAAAACCAATTAAAATTCAAACATTACATGTATCAAAATCCGGCCTTTACCGAAAGGATAAAATTGCGACCCGGCGCCACGATTCCCGAACTATACGGCCGATATCGCTTGTCCGTAATATTCTCCAGCCCCGCACTGATTGATATGTTTTTTTCCAGTTGCAGCAACGCTTTAAAATTGATCGTCATCCACGCAGGTGAATACGGATTACCGTCTTCATCCACTGCATAGATTTCCGTCTTTTCCTGTTCTTCCTGCGGCAGATCCTCAAATGATTTTTCCCCACTATACTGCGCATACAATATGAGACTGAGCTTGCTGTGTGTGAAACTCAATTTTGTCACACCAAATAATGGAGCGGCATGCCGTGAAGGACTTGTCGTTCCATCATCCAGTTCTTCTTCACCGATCTGGTAATTGAGATCTGTCATAATTCCAAAACCTGAAGGCAGCTTCACTTCCGCACCTAACTGCACACCATATACATTCGCAACCGCCGCATTTTGAATAGCCTGCACCTGACTCAGCTCGCCATCATAGACAATACTGTCAAGTCCATTCAATTGAAAATTGCGACGCACCATTGCATTATCCAAATATGTGTAATAAGCCGTCAGGTCCACCTTTACTGTCTTACCAAACACACGTGCAATTCCTGCTTCTACATTATACGCAAACTCAGGTTCGAGATCCGGATTGGGCACGATTACAAAACCCGGTTCTGAATCAAACACCTTACCGGCATCATCCACATTGGGAGATCGAAAACCACTTGACAGGTTTGCACTCAGAGACCATTGCGCAGATGGATTGATTACTACACCCAGGCTGCCTGTCAAAGCACCATTATCAATAGAAGCCGTCGTATACGGAAATGGATAAAACGTGGTA
>JACMLK010000032.1 GCA_014379665.1 Saprospiraceae bacterium
TTAGTGCGGACTTTAGCGTAAATTCAAATTCAACTTCGGATAGTAGTTTATATGTCCAAAAATATAAACGAAAAACAGTAAAAGTAAAAGTAAAAAGTCATACCAGAAAATATAAATCCGGTAAAACAATCACCGTAAAAAGTCATAAAAGAAGTAAAATAATTAGAAGAAAATAATTGATGAATGAATTTGCATATGAAATTACAAAGAAATTTTTTAAATACATGATATGGAAGCAAAGATTATACAGATTGGTAATGCAAAAGGGATAATACTAAATAAAGCCATACTTGATAAATATGGATTTGAAGAGATTGTCAATCTTCGAATGGAAGAACATTTTTTAATCATAGAACCTGTAAAAAAACCACGTGAAAATTGGGATGAAGCATTTATAAAGATGCATCTTTACAATGATGACCAGCTTTTGATGTCTGATGTTTTTGAAGATGAAATAGATTTGTATTGAATTTATTTCAATATCAAATCATCATTGAGATAAAGGAAAATATTTTAAGCACCTTATTTGCATTTGGAATGTACAAAAATCCAAACACCCCACCTTACTCGTATATCATGTCGTAATCAAACAATTAAAAACATATTTGAAAATAAAATCCGAATTTTTGATCTTTCATTTTGTGAATAATAATTACCTTTGACATACGTCAATCTGGTATTCATTATTAACAACGTAGATCATAGAAATACAATCTGTCATATTATCCATTCGTAAAGGAGAAGAATCCGGTCTGAAAATATTATATCATCACTATGCGGATGCTTTGTATGGTATTGTATTACGTATTGTTAAACGACAGGAAGAAGCGGAAGAAGTGTTGCAGGCTGTTTTCCTCAAAATATGGAACAATATAGAATCTTACAATGAAACCAAAGCCACCCTTTTTACATGGATGGCTCAGATTGCCCGTAATTCAGCGATAGACAGGACCAGATTGAAGTCATTTGAAATGGGCAATAATACCGGATCATTTGATCTGTCAGAGAGCGAATTAAAAACAGATTCAGAAGTTTCAGGTATTGATATCAAAGTATTGATCAAAGATATGCCTGAAAAATACAGACTGTTAATAGATAAAATGTTTTTGCAGGGTTATACACAACAGGAAATAGCCGACGAGATGGACATACCTTTAGGTACAGTCAAAACCAGGCTTCGGGATGCCATCAGTAAACTCAGAGATCAATTAAAAGATGAAAAACATTTGTTGTATATATTATTTGTAATGTAAAATTAAATTGGACGTAAAATCATACATAGAATCAGGAATTTTAGAGCTTTATGTGCTCGGACAACTTTCTCCGGAAGAAGAGAAGGATGTTCAGGATAAACAAGCCAAATATGAAGAAATCCGAAGAGAAATTCATGAAATCTCTTTGGGTCTTGAAAAATACGGACGACTTAAAGGTATTAAAGCACCTGAAAATGTGGCAGGTAAATTATTTGAACAACTTCCCCCAAAAAGCTTCGATGAAAAGCCTCCAAAAGGCCAAAAGTTGTCCTCGGATCAAAATTCAGGTTTAAAGTGGAATCTGCTGACCAGTCTATTTTTGCTGATTTCTTTACTCGCTTTTACTTTATATCTGCTTGAAAAGTTTGAACACAACACTGATATTCTAAAGTATGAAAATTCTAAAAAAATATGTGACTCCATCACCACTCAGCAACAGCAACAATTCGCTGTCTTACAACAGATCAACGATCCAAATAATAAAATTATTGATATGACAGCGACTCCTGCTTATGCCGGAATTGTTGCCTATTTGCATTATAATGAAGCTGATAAGAAAAACTTCCTCCAGCTTGTCAGCCTGCCTGATATTGGTCCTGATCAGGTTTTCCAGCTCTGGTCTCTTAAAGACGGAGCCGACCCTATGCCATTGGATATATTTAAGGATAAAAACAATATCATAGAAGTGGCTTTTATTGATCAGACCCTGACCTACGCCATCACTATAGAACCCGCGGGTGGTAGTAAATCCCCTTCATTGGATAAACTGATAGGTACTATCGGCGTAATTTAGAAATCATTATTGAAACGACTTCAGAGAAGTCGCACTATGTTTGAAATAAAAGTAGGATATTGCTTCCGACTCCAGCGGAGTCGCACAATATCCTGAAGCCACAATTATCAACAAAAGTTATTTTTAGTTCTTTCATTTCATAAAAGAATTCAATCATAATTTAACCTTGAACTACACATTATAGTTTGATCCCTCCGGGATCATGTGGGAGGGGGCTGTAGCTGTTTCTACTATAGTATGATCCCGCTGGGATCATTGTTCTAATGACTTCAAAGAAGTTGCATTATAATTGGAATGTAGATGAACTTATTTTTTCGACTGATGAAGATTCCACCGGGATCGCTTTGCTAACGACTTCAGAGAAGTCGCACTATGTTTGAAATAAAATAGATATTGCTTCCGACTCCAGCGGAGTCGCACAAAAGGAGTACAAATTTAGATTGATTGATCAGTTGACATTCCGGCATTTGAATATGCTGAGGAATCCGAAGTTGCAAACTTCGGGATCAATAGCATCGAAGTTGCAAACTTCGACGATCGGTAAAAGTCTGAAACTTACTAAAGCATGGGATCAGTGGCGGCACAAGTTGCATTTATCAGGCTCGCAGCAGACTGAAACTTGCGCCAGCATCGGGCATCGAAGTTGTCCTGTCAGGCCAGTATCGGCTTGAAAACTTCGACGATATGTGTGGGGCACAAGTTACAAACTTGCGCTAGCATCGAAGTTCGAAGATCAGTAAACTATTTTTCTCCGGGCTGCAATATTTCAAAATCATCTTCAGATTTCGCTTTGTCTACTATACTTTTTACATCTGCGAGCATCTTTTTTGCATCGTACACGATACCGTCTTTGATGGTATACTTCACCCCTCCTACCCTGACAGCCTCATTTTTTTCATTTAGTCTGATCGCACCTGTACCGTACAGCACTTTGAGATTGGCCAATGGATTTTCTTCAATAATCAGTAAATCTGCATACTTACCCACTTCCACACTTCCTATTTTATCAGACACTCCAAGTGCCTCTGCTGCTTTGAGTGTAGCAGCTCTTATGACTTCCAAAGGGTGAAATCCGGCCTCTCTCAGCAATTCAAGTTCTCTGATGTAGCCAAATCCATATAACTGGTAAATGAAACCAGAATCAGATCCTGCAGTCACCCTGCCACCCTTATTTTTATATTCATTGACAAACTGCATCCATATCCTGTAATTTTCTTTCCAGGCCACCTCCTGTTCAGTGCCCCAATCAAACCAATAGGAACCATGGGATATACGGCTCGGTGCATAAAACTTCCATAAAGACGGAAGCGTATAGTCCTTGTGCCAGTCTGCCTGACGGGCACGCATAAAATCGCGGTTGGCTTCGTATATATTGAAAGTAGGGTCTATGGTAAAATCAAGTTTCAGCAACTCATCCATCACATAATTCCATCTTTCACTACCGGGTTTGGCAGCCTGTTTCCACAATTTCCCCGCTTCTTCAAATCTGTGTTGTTCATTATTGTAGTTATAATCCGCCGGGTAATCCTGCAAAGTTTGTCCGTCAAATAATGCTTCGGGGAGTCCGTACCAATGTTCCATAGTAGTTAAACCTGCCTTCGCAGTGGCAAGAACATTCATCCTTCCTACTTCCAATTGAGCATGATGACAGGCAGATCTGAGTCCGAGTTTTTTATTCTCATCTAAGGCAGCTTTAAATATTTCAGGTGCCAGTCCAAAAAATTTAATTCCATCCGCTCCGTTTTTGGCATTCTCCCGCACCCAAGCCCTGGCTTCTTCCACGGTAGTGATTGTTTTGTCCCATCCGGATCCAAATACAGGATAACAAAATATTCTTGGCGCAGCAATAGTATTTTTTTGACTCTTTGCTTTATGATCCATGGTCCACTTGACCCCATTGCCGCTGGCAGGGTCTCTGATGGTTGTAATGCCGTGGGCCAGCCATAATTTGAACACATAGGCCGATGGTGTTCCCTGAGCCTGCCCTCCGATATGTCCGTGCATATCTATCAGTCCGGGAAGAAGATACATGCCGCTGCAATCCAATACTTTATCTCCTTCTTCAACCTTTGGTCTGGATTTTTCATCAATATCCACTCCCGGGTAACCCACATTTTTTATTTGCGTGATGATATTGTTTTCAACTACGATATCTACCGGACCCATCGGTGGCGCACCAGTGCTGTTGATCAGTGTTACCCCTCTTATGATGAGCTTACTAAAAGGTCCATCGCCATCTGTTCTGACCGGTGCTTCTTCTATCTGAGCCTTGACGTCAATTACAAATAACAAACAGAATAATAGAAAAAAATGTATCAATTTATATTTCATTTCACTGGATGGATTATGAAAGTAAAAGTATAAA
>JACMLK010000267.1 GCA_014379665.1 Saprospiraceae bacterium
CATAGTATGATCCCTCCGGGATCACGTCTCTAACGACTTTGAAAATTAATGATTCCAACTCCAGAGGAGTCGAACTTTACTCTGATTTAATTATTCCCTGGAGTTTTCTTTGATCCCTCCAGGATCATATGAATGGGGGATACATTTATTCTAACATAGTATGATCCCTCCGGGATCACTTCTCTAACGTCTTTGAAATAAATGATTCCAAATCCGAAGGAGTCAAACTTTACACTGATTTAATCATTCCATGGAGCTTTGTATGATCCCTCCGGGATCACCGTCCAATAATCATCCGTTTAAAACGTGATTACCTGTTTCCCCTCCACGACCATTTTTTCTGTGGCTTCGAAGTGGAAGTCACAGGTGTTCCCGATGCTCTTCCCTCTGTCTCACCTACACTGGACTGTTTAGGTTTATGATGGACGTTGTGTGCTGAACGATGCAATTGCTGTGGTCTGGCTTTGGAAAAATTTTCAGGTTCTTTATGCTCCGCAGGAAAAGGATGCTCATGGATGACCGGAATCTGAATAGAGATCAGTTTTTGAATATCTCTCAGATATGGTCTTTCTTCGACATCACAAAAAGAAATTGCTTTCCCATTTGCTCCGGCTCTGCCCGTACGGCCAATCCGGTGTACATAAGTCTCAGGTATATTTGGTACTTCAAAGTTTATCACATAGGATAATTCATCTATATCAATACCTCTTGCGGCAATATCTGTTGCTACAAGTACTCTTGTGGTATGATTTTTAAAGTTACTCAATGCTTTTTGACGGGCATTCTGTGACTTATTGCCATGAATGGCTTCTGCCTTTATATTATGTCTGATCAGCATCTTGACTACTTTATCCGCACCATGTTTTGTTCTGGTGAACACAAGTGCCGTGATGATGGCAGGGTTTTTCAGCACGTGAACAAGAAGTTCATATTTGCGCGCCTGATCCACAAAATAGACAGCCTGTTGTATAGTTTCAGCGGTAGATGATATGGGTGTGACTTCAACTTTCTCAGGATCAGTCAGGATCGTAGATGCAAGTGCCATAATAGAATCAGGCATTGTTGCTGAAAAAAACAATGACTGACGTTTAGCCGGAATCATTTTGATCAGTTTCTTGACATCATGTACAAATCCCATGTCAAGCATTCTGTCTGCTTCATCGAGTACAAAAATACTAACATCACCAAGTCTGATGTAGCCCTGAGCTACAAGATCCAACAGTCTTCCGGGCGTAGCCACTAGAATATCTACTCCGTTTCTGAGCGCATTCACCTGAGCGCTCTGGGGCACTCCGCCAAATACGACAGTGTAACGAAGTTTAGTATGTCTGCCATAAGCCGCAAAACTTTCGCCAATCTGGATGGCAAGTTCACGCGTAGGTGTGACGATCAGTGACTTTATTTTTCTGAATACTTTGTCATCGGTGTGCTGCTGATGCAGTTGCTGTATGATGGGTATGGCAAAAGCAGCCGTTTTTCCTGTACCTGTCTGGGCACATCCCAACAGGTCTGTACCCTGTAATATGATAGGAATAGATTTTTCCTGAATAGGTGTAGGTATAGTATAACCTTCGGTAATCAGAGCACGTAATATGGGCTCTATAAGACCTAATTTTTCAAAAGACATATATATTATTTAGTTTCGGTTCTCCGTTGTGGACTATTATCAGAACCTAAGGGAGGATGATTAAAACACAAAGGTACAATAAAAATGCGAAAGTGTTATGATTTATTAGAAAACAAACAATAAAATATTGCATTTTTTTATAATGTGATTAGTTATGTTTATAAAATAATGTGTTTAAAAATACTTTTGAGTCCAAACCTATTTAGATTCGTAAATGATACAGATCAATGCTGAAGGTATCAGGTTGAATGATAATTCTAAAGCATTAAAACACACCTGACGGATCAGTAGCTACTTTAAGAAACCCAAAAAAGAGAAAAAGAAACAGGAGAAAAAGAAGCCGGAGCAAAATAATTTTAATTATGCCAGCAATTGAAGGAAAAAGTAATTGGGTCAGGCAACGAAAGGATATCAAATGTTGTCTTATCTTTGAGCTCACCTTTGGAATAACTAAAATAAAAACAGCATGAGAACTTTGCGAATCGTACATTTATTGGTAGCAATCCTTTCTTATTTTTCAGTTTCTGCATCCGACGGAATTTTTCACAATGAAAATGAACATAAAATATCGGACGAAAAAAAGGAATTGGTCTGTTCTGTCAGTAATTTTGTAGTGACACCCGCCACCGGCATATGTAATGGAGAATTACTTGAATTAAATTTTACTTTTACAGGAACAGACTTTGGGTTAAACGGCTATACCTTACAAATGTTAGGGGGATGGACACATTCATTTTCAATCGGAGATCCTCAAACATTTAGTGAGATTGCTTTATGTAACGAAGAGTTTGTGTTTACGATTTATGACAATGATAATCCGGCTTGCAGTGCGACTTATACCTATGGTCAGGTGTGTTGTCCATGCGATATTGATGTTGATATTGCACAAGGTGAATGTTTCGGTTTTGTTTCCAGCGCAATTTTAACCATCATAGCGTCAAACGGATCTTGTACCAACTATAATCCAACATTGACCATTAATGGTGATCCATACCCATTGGAATATATTGGTTCTAATGATTATCAGGTAGACAATATCTCCCGCAATGAAGAATTTCTGACCTACGTGATATGTACCAATGTACCCGGTCTGAATGAATGTTTTACTTATGTATTGGAAAATCCATGCTTCGGTTCTATTGATAATTTCAGTGCCGAACTCAATGAAAATTTTTGTGAAGATGACAGCATGGCGGTAACTTTCAGTTTTGACGGAGATAATTTCGGTTTGGATGGATTTACAATTTCAACCAATACCGGCTATTCTCAATCTTACCAACCGGGAGATCCTTATGTGATAACCTTGCCGGCCACCTGCTCCGAAATTGTCATTTTAACTATTGTGGATGATGTTCATTCATGGCATTATGATGATTTTGTCTTAGGTCAGGTATGTTGTCCCTGTAACCCTGTGTTTAATGTAACAGCCGGAGCTTGTATGTGTAATAATTTTAATTTGAGTTTTGTGATCGATAGTATTTCCGGTTCATGTGTCAATTATAACTGGAGCCTTACTCTCAATGGACAAGCCTATGAACTGAGGGATACGATCGGAGGTTATATTGCATTGGGTATTCATAGTAGTGATTCTATGGTGATATATGAATTATGTAGCCTGGTACCCGGTTTACCGGAATGTTTCAGCGATACCATTGTCAATCCTTGTTTCCTGA
>JACMLK010000268.1 GCA_014379665.1 Saprospiraceae bacterium
TCAATGGCACTTGCATTGATGAAAAAAAGTGAAAACGAACTGATGGCGCTCAATATAAAAATGTCAGAGTCGAGATTTCTGAATCTCAGGTTACAAATGAACCCGCATTTTATATTTAATTCGCTGAGTGCCATCCAACACCTTATCGTCACCGGGCAAACGACAAAGTCATATAAGTATCTGAGTACTTTTTCTAATTTTCTCAGATCATTATTAAAATTTGCCGAGCACAATTTTATTTCCATAGATGATGAAATCAAAATGTTGAACATGTATCTGGAATTGGAATCATTGCGTTTTGACCAATCTTTTACTTTCAATATCATCGTGGATGAAAGTCTCACCAATGAAGAATTATTGGTCCCTTCATTATTGGTGCAGCCGTTTGTAGAAAATGCAATCTGGCATGGACTATTGCATAAAGAAGGTGAAAAAAACCTGAAAATTGAGTTTCAGAATATGAACGATGAATATATTACCTGTACGATTGAAGACAATGGGGTAGGGCGTATAGAATCGGCAGAAATACAGAAAAATAAAATCAGTGTTACAAAAGACCAAAGCAGAGGCATTCACATTGTAAAAGAAAGACTATTAATGCTTCAACAAAAAGCCGGAAAACCTGCGAACATTGATATTGTTGATTTAGTGGATGAAGCCGGCGACGCCACCGGTACAAAAATAATTGTTACCATACCTTTTTATAATCAGGACGAATCATGATCAAAGCCATCATAGTTGACGACGAACAAGCATCCATTGAATTACTTCAATGGCTCATCGGGCAATATTGTCCGGACATCACAGAATTGCGGTCTGCCAGGAGTGTAAAGGCAGCCGTCGAACTCATCAGTGAGTTTGAACCGGACATCGTATTCCTGGATATTAATATGCCGCATCAAAGCGGATTTGATCTGTTGACAACCGTAGAAAACTGGAATTTTGAAGTTATTTTTACCACGGCCTACAATGAATTTGCGATCCAGGCGATAAGGTTCAGCGCACTGGACTATCTGCTAAAGCCGATCGATGAGACTGACTTAAAAAAGGCTGTAGAAAGATTTCAGGCTAAAAGGGTGTACGCTCCGGCTGGTCAGGAGCTCTATAGAAATTTTATACAGAATATATCTCAGGGAAAAAAAGAAAAATTTAAACTAGCGCTTTCAGACACCAAAGAAGTCAAATATATACAGATTGAAGAGATCGTGCGCCTACAGTCTGAAAGCAATTATACGCATATCTTTTATGAACCCAACAAAGTGTTTTTTTCCGCCAAAACCCTTAAAGAATATGAAGTCATGCTCCATGGTCAGGGATTTTTGAGGGTGCATAAATCTCACCTTGTCAACCCACTGCATATAAAAGCGTTTGATAAACAAGGATATTTAGTATTGAGTGATGGTTCAAAAATAGAAGTTTCGAGACGAAAACGGGATTTTATTCAAAATGCTTTGAGTCATAAAATATGATCGTTCGATGAAGTGACATTATTTCAATTTTAAATGCTGAAATACTTCTTCTTTCTTGCGTCTTGATATTTCTACATTCGATCCATCTGAGAGAAAAATGGTATCGTGGTCGCTGCTTATGGTTTTTATGTGTCTTGCATTCACAAGATGAGATTTGTGGGTTCGTATGAAATCAAATCCTTCCAGCATTTCATCAAAATGTTTCAGTGTTTTACTGGCCATGAATGGTTTTTTATTGACCAGATGAAACAGGGTATAACTGGTATCCGCCTCCAGTCTGATCACTTCATCAATACTAAAAAAATGGACCCCATTGCTGGTTGGTACCGCTATTCTGAAATCCTTCGGATCTTTTTTTTCAATGTTGTTTTTAAGATTTTTGTATAATTCCCGTTTCTGATCTTCTGATTCCTTTTTGTTGATATATCTGTCTACGGCAGCTACCAGTTCATCAGGATCAACGGGTTTTAATAAATAATCCAAAGCGCTGAATCGTATCGCCTGTATGGCATACTCATTATAAGCTGTAGTGAAGATGACATCGAAAGCAGGATTTTTTATTTCGCTGAGGAAATCAAATCCGTTTTTAAAAGGCATCTCCACGTCAAGAAAAACAATATCGGGTTGGTAATCAGACACTGCTGCAAGTCCATCTTCAACAGAAGAAGCCTGTTTTATCTCTGTGATCTGAGGGATGAAATTTGTGATATAATGCTGTATGATGCTCCTTGCTTTTTGTTCATCATCTATTATTAATGCTTTTATCATGGATCAGATATTTATGTTTGTTATAAATTGGTTAATTCTGTCGACAATTCGATGCGGATTTTTGTTCCGCAAGGCGACATGTGTTCATCTACTTTATCGGTGATCTCCATCTCAGCATGAAAGCCCTGGCTCTTTAACACATTAAGTCTGTCCAGGCATATAGTCAGTCCTTTGGACTCATGCCTTTTGGCCTTTCTTTGCCCTTCTTTCAATGCGTAGGACTTGCTTCTGCCAATGCCATTGTCTTCAACAATGCACTCAAACACCTCTTCGTTTTTTCTGTTGAAAGCGATAATTAGTTTTCTGTCTCCGTCCTTATGCATCAACCAATGCCATAAGGCATTTTCTACATAGGGTTGTATCAACATAGATGGAATAAGTATTTCATCCGGATCCAGGTCTTCATCCACTGTTATTTTATACTCAAAGCTTTTTTCAAACCTCATGGCTTCCAGTTCCAGATATAATTCGAGGACTACTTTTTCATCATCAAGTGTTACCAGTTTTTTACCGGAATTATTGAGAACCATTCTGAAGAGTTTTGAAAATTTATTTAAATACTTGCTGGCTTCACCATACTTTTCAGTGACTATACATTCCTGGATACTGTTGAGACAGTTAAAGACAAAATGAGGATTCATCTGAGCTCTCAAGGCCATGAGTTGGCTTTCTGCAAGCATCTTATTTATTTCAAGCATTTTTATTTCATGTTCTTTTGCCTTATTGGCGGCATTTACTTCGGCCATTTTATTGGCACTTATTGCTGCTATGGTGGTCAATGCTTTCAAATGATCCATGGTAAAAAAGTTTTTAGTGAAGTGTTCTGAATCAATAATGCCGATGACTTTTTGGTCAAGCATGATAGGTACAGTTATTTCTGATAATCGTATAGCATCATCAACAACATATCTAACATCTTTTGAAGTATCGTTTATCAAAAGTGCTTTGCCGGTCTTAGCTACTGTGCCCACTATTCCTCTGCCCAACTCTATTTCCAAAGGATCTTTTATGACATTATCGTTCGGGTTTTTTGGGCCGAAAGCAGCTTTCTGTATGAATTTATCTTTATTCTGGTCGTATAAATACACCACACAATCTTCAAAATTCATCTGTGAGATACAATTTCTTGCTATGTCCCAGCATATTTCATCTACAGAATTATGCTGATAAACTGAATTTGCGAAATAATTGATCGTTTTCACAATCGATTGTTTTTGTAGTCTTTTTTGGTTAGCCTGATACAACATCCATAATATCACTGACATTAAAATTAGAATACTGAACATAAACCACCAGGTCTTATAGACAGGCGGACTTACATCTATAACCACATTAGTTTGCTTATCGAACCATTTTCCGTTAGCGTCCGTACATTTTACAGAGAATGTGTATTTTCCGTTTGGTACGTTGGTATAAGAAGCTATCTGACGGCGATCGCAATAGATCCATTTTCGGTCAAAGCCATCAAGATGGTAAGCATATTTAACAGAAGAAGATTCATTGTGATATAAGGATGAAAATTGGATGGAGAAAAAATTCTCGTTGTGCTTTAAATGTATGGTAGGATTTGAAATATCAAAAGCTATTTCCTTTTCAAAAACACGAATTCCTGAAATTAATGGAGGCTTTTGTGAATAAATATTTTCTACTTTAGACAGATTTACAATGGCAAGTTTATTTAAAACAGAACCGTAAAGTTTATCGTCCAACAAATACATAGCACCATTCGGATCATTTTTGGGTTGTCCCATATTGATATTTAATTTGGAAACTAATTTTGTATGGATATCTATTGAGAATATTCCTAAATTACTGCCAGCCCACAAAACACCGTTGTTGTCAAATGACAATTCATGAGTGGCTGCTTCCAGACCATCATTTATACCAATGGAATCAAGAAGTTCGCCATTGCTATTTGCCTTCAAAATGCCATGCCCGCTAGTAGCAAGCCATACATTATTTTGGGTATCTTTGATAAGCTGCCGGACAATCTGGTTATTCAGAAATTTTGGTGTTGTAAAGACATTTTTTTTAGTGTCGAATATGATTACCCCTTTATCACCGTTTCCAAACCATATTTTGCCATCTGTATTTTCCAGTACACATAAACTGTTTGTCAAAATTGGATTTGAAATATCCGTTGATCTGATGACATCAACCCTGACCGTAGTTTTTGAAATTGGGTTGTATTTGTACACCGCATTATTCCATAATGCAAACCATATCATACCCTGCCTGTCCTGATGTATCCATATGGCAGATATATTATTGATGATATAGTCTTTAGCATAGTGCTGAAACTTGCGAAATTTTTCTGTTTCCGGATTGAAAATTTTAATACCATCACCGGTGGAGCACCACCATTCTCCTTCAATCAACTTTATGTCGAAAACTCTATTCTGTTTTACTTCTGTATCAGATATGCCAAATCTTTTTATTGTACCTGTAAGACTATCCCATTGAAACAAGCCATCATCTTTACAAACCCATAGTTTTCCATCCCCTTTATTGTAAATATTATTAATTTCAAAATTCAGATATGTACTATCTATAGAATAATTGGGAAAACTAATGATGTTTTCCAGATAATTGGTATGTCTTAATTTACTGATTCCATTCGGCCCTGTAAACCACAAATTATTGTCATCATCTTCTTTTATACTGCTAAATAAATTGTTGAACGGTTTGTAGTTCTCCGGAGAATCATCCGGAAGCATTTTTATTTTTCCATGGGCATCCAGAACATTAAGTCTTCCTGAATAATTGCTCACCCAAATTCTGTTTTTGTTATCTTTATAAATTCCATAGTTTTTGATGTTAAGATTCCATGATGAAACATCAGTGATCTCATTGGTGATAAAATTATATCTGGCCAGAGGATGATCATCACTACTAAACAATAAATTCTGACCTTCATCTATACACATGCCATATAACTGACTTTCTTCAATCATTGCAATGCAGAGCGGATTATTTTGTTTTGTATAGGTAGCACCATTTTTAAAATCAATATAACACAATCCTTTTAAAGTAAAAACCCATAAACCATACTGCTGAATTTTGTCTCCACTATTTATTGTATATACAAGTATATTATCAAAAATATCCGCAGATGGATAAAATGAAGCCACAGGGTATGCTTTATTTTCTTTTAAAATGTAAAGCCCTTTTGAAGTAAAAATCCAGAGCCGGTGCTGTTCGTCATACTGTATATTATTTACATTGACATCATTGATGATAGATTTTGATTGATTTAAAAATGGGATGGATGTAAATGTAGAAGATGACTTTTCAAAATCATATAAACCGGTATTTGAACCAACCCATAATTTATTGTTTCCATTTTCAATGATTGAATGTACAGAAAAAGTGGACACAGTTTTAGCTTTGACATGTCTGCCATTGAACACTTTAAATCCACTTCCGTCATATCTGTTTAATCCATTGGAAGTACCAAACCATATAAATCCATCAGTGTCATTATACGCACAAAATACATCATTGGTGCTAAGGCCATCTTTGGTCTGAAGGTTAGTAAATATATATTGGCCGATAGCCTGGAAACCTAACGTACAGAAAAGAAATATATGTAAAAATATCTTTGACAACATTAATCAGATGTGCTTTTTGAAACATCAAGGTAGTGTTGTTTCATTTTGTTGCCAAATAATTTTCATACAGTTTTGCAAACGGTCAGTTTGACACAATGTGCGGTATTGAAAATCCCTGAAACTATTTATTCATTGGCTTGGTGTATAACTGAATGGTTGGTGAGAAGCAGGAAATTGAGTGATAAGAAATCACCTGATAATGATGGAACAGGAAAGTTTACTGACTGAAACAAAAAATCAAGCCCGCCTAAGGCAATGCGGTTAACATATCTTTAGATTAGTACCAGACCCCCAATGATTACGCCCATGCAGGGCTTGTAATTGCCATATTTTTTCAGAAGATAGGGCTTAAACCCTATCTTGTAATATAGAGGCCTTTCAGGCCTGTTCGAAGGTTAGTATCTTAATCATTTCTGATTTTTTCAGCAAATCCTATTTAGCATATTGATTTTTTTAACGCCTGATTCATTAAGACCAATCCTGACATTGTTCTGACATTTGCTCATTTGAATTTGGGGTTGAAGTTACAGCTATATTAATTAATGGTAGGTTGGATTTTACTTTATGAATCAATTTGCGATACACACCAGTGAGCAGGGCGGTTAGATTTTTTTTCATCAATTATATGTGTAAATCTCATAAAGAAAGGCAGGAATTGAAGGGTACAAAAGGTGTCTGTTTTGTCCCTTAGAGCTTCTACTTTTTACTATGACCTTACCTTATTTTACCATTTACATTTTCAAAGTGACCGAAAATTAAACGCAACATATACTTAAAGAATTTCCCATTCATATTTGCACCATCATAGTATAATAAGCCACCAGCAGTATGCACTATTTCTGCTATTGCTTTAATATTATTATCAA
>JACMLK010000269.1 GCA_014379665.1 Saprospiraceae bacterium
CTGGCAGATTCCGTGGGCAGAGAAAATATTTTGATAGATCATAAAGTCCAGACGGTAAATCAATCCGGTTCAAAAGGGATTTCAGTTACTTGCAGCAATGGGAAGACCTTTGAAGCC
Organism: Saprospiraceae bacterium; assembly: GCA_014379665.1. Taxonomy (GTDB): domain Bacteria; phylum Bacteroidota; class Bacteroidia; order Chitinophagales; family Saprospiraceae; genus OLB9. Next base: position 118 of record JACMLK010000269.1, read on the forward strand.
GAAAAGATGATTTGTGCCATTCCTACCGCATCTGTTCTGAAGATAGAATGGTTACCGGGTCTTCCCGATGATACCAAAGCCGCAATTCATGAACTTCAATATGCCAGAATAGGTAAATTCCCGATTGTATTTTCAGAGCGATTCTGGAAGCGTGAAGATTTTGATATGTTGACTGATACTCCGGCACATTATTTTTATCATGGCACGAAAAATCAATCAGGAAAAACAGGTATTCTGATGTGTTATGCTACAGGTGACAAAGCAGATGTTCTTTCTTCTGTAAGTAAATCTCAAAGACTTGACATTATATTGAATGCATTAAAACCTGCCTTTGGAAATGTCAGAAAATATGTCACCGAAGACCTTATGTATTATTGGGGTCAAGATGCATATTCAAGTGGTTCTTATGCTTTTTATGGTAAAAACCAATGGTTTAATGTCATGCCTGTCTTAAAAAAACCATTTGAAAATGTGTATTTTGCTGGAGAACATCTGGCGGATTGGCAGGGATTCATGGAGGGCGCCATTAATAGCGGTGAAGAATCAGCAGACCTGATCTCTGGAAACGATTAAATTTTAACATTAACTACAAATGAAACCAGAACAAATAAAAATTGTAAAAAAGACCTGGAAAATATTAATGGGTGTTGATCCTAAAATTATAGGTGATGCCTTTTATTCCAAGCTTTTTTCAGATCAGCCATCTATCAGAAAATTGTTTCCACATGATATGAATCAGCAGTACACTAAACTGGTAGATATGCTATCATCTATTATCATGAATCTGGATCATCCTTACATTGTTTCACCGGGTATAATAGCAATGGCAAAAAGACATAGCGGTTATGGTGTAAAACCGATACACTACGCGATGGTAGGTAATGCCCTGCTATGGACTCTTAAAGAGGGATTAGGTACTGAATGGAATCAGGATATTGAAGAAGCGTGGACATCGTGGTATCAAACTTTGGCTGAAGCGATGATACAAAATAGTTAAGAGTATGTTTAAAATTTCATTATTTACCTCCAAGCGGCAATTTTTATTTTATACTGCGTTATATTTTTTCGCCGTAGCTGCCGGCTACGACTGCAAAACAAGCCTTGTCTAAAATTAAATTTGCTCGCTTTCGCTCAAACATGAAAATTTAAATATACTCTAATTACATCTAACGGTTTATTTCAATTTTGCTACACTTCGGGTTAAATAAGGACGATTCTTCTATATTTTTTTTTATTTGCCAAATGAAGATCATTACTTTGCAATTAGTATGTATAAAATAGTTTTTTTATTCCTTTCATATTTATTTTATATAAATGTCGTTTTGTCGCAAGCCAACCCGATGTTAGAGGGGAATAATGCCGGATTAAAACGTTCGGTTCCGGACATTATATTCAACCATCTGACCGAAAAAGACGGATTAAGTTTTAATATAGTCACCGGTATTGTTCAGGACAATGAAGGCACTTTGTGGATCAGTACCTTATTTGGACTTAACAGATATGACGGACAACGATTTGATATATTTAAAAGAAACAAAAAAGATAAAACTTCAATTTTACAAAACAGCATTTCGTCTATTTGCAAAGACACCATTGGCAATATCTGGGGCACTACAGAAGACGGTATCTTTTGCTTTGATCAAAAGAAGAAACTGTTTATCAATTATTATACTAATGATAGCCTGAAATACCCACGTACACACTCCATCATATGTGATAATAATGGTCAGATTTGGGCTGGCAGCAACTATGGACTTGTGAAAATTGACAATAAAAAATCAGTTTTTGATTATTTGACAAATGATAAATCCATCATATCAGACAATTATATTTCCAAAGACGGAATTCTTTCAGACCCAAAAGGAGATGGGTTATGGGTTGCAACCCGTACCGGATTAAATTTTTATCATTTCAAAACATCAAAATTTACAAATTACAAAAATAGTAATGATACATTAATGTTTAATGATCATAACATTGGTGCGATGTATCTTTCAAAGGAAGGTATGATTTGGATGTTTGATGACCAAACCAATGAAATATTGGGTTTCAAAAATGTCAATGAGGGAATTCTGCACAGAATACCTGTAGGTGATCATACAAAAGACGCATTTGGTGGTACCTTGTTTGAGACGAGTTATCATCATATCTGGTACTCAAGCAACAGTTATGAAACTGTAATCATAGACTATCTGAATGGTAATAAAACCGAAGTCATCAAACACAATATGTCAGATCCCGGATCTATCAGTGGTGATTATATTTGGTGCGCGTGGGAAGACAAGGACAATACTGTTTGGTTGGGGACAACCGGGGGAATTTCAAGATTTAACTATGACAGATTATTTTACAAAACACAAAAATTATCAGATCGACATCCTGAGTTAAACAACAACTGGCAGATCACCTGCCTTGCCCAGAACCCTTTCAATCACGATTGGTGGGTGGGTACACGTAATGGAAAAGTGTATGTAGTAAATTCATCCAATGGCAATACTGAAGTTATAGATTTTCCTTCGTTTAAAAATCATGGCATCACCTCCAAATTTATCACAGATATTGATTTTATTAATGGATTAGCTATCATCTGTTATGCCCAAGGCAATACTTTTCAATTTGACCTTGCGAAAAAGGCATATCTCAAATTTTACGGGTTAAAAGGAAAATATAGTGAATATAAAACACGGACTATATCGCAGGAAAGTGACTCAACCTATATTTTTGGCAATAATTATTTTCCTGTACTCAGATGGAATTCCGTTTCGGATAAGATTGAAGAGATAAATTTCAGGACACAAAAAACAAAAGCCGGAAACTACTATACTGCCGGCTGGCTTAAATCATCCTACGGAAAAGGTGCCTGGATGGCTGCAAGTAATAATACGCTTGGATATATACATCCGGGCTCAACTTACATAGAACTTATTGAACCTGAGTTTGGAATGAATGTACTAAAAGGCGGTTTTTATAGTGCAATGGAAATTGATAGTGACGGAAATGCCTGGTTTTCATTCTTAACTCAAGGTTTGTATCAGGCAAAGAAAAAAGTGGAAAAGATCAAAAGCAATAAGGATATCGAATTATTATTTTGGGACGGAGCAGATGGACTTGTAAACGAGAATATTCAGTCAGCTGTTTCAGACAAAAACGGACATATCTGGTCAGGGGCATTCAATAAATATTCAGTATTTAATCCATCACAAAATAACTTTAAAAATTTTAAAATCAATCTAAGTGAGAATAATGCATTTTATTATAATTACATGATTCCACTTGCAAATGGCAATATTCTTACCAATATTAAGGGAAATCTTATTGAGTTTTTTCCTGATAAAATCGGGTCTTCTTTTCCAAAAAATTTACCATTAATCAGTGTGTTGCATTTACCCGAAAAAAATATTTATCTCTCTGGTGAAACAATGGTAAGATTAGAACCTGAAGAGAATTTCATTACAATAGGATTTGGTTGTCTTAGTGATATGGAACTTTATCCTTACCACTTTGAATACCAGCTTGAAGGAGTTAATAAAGAATGGGTAATTGCAGATCAAAATGCTGAAGCTACCTATTCCGATCTTGAACCTGGTACCTATATTTTTAAGTTGGTGGCACGCTCATCAGATCAAAGCTGGAAATCTTCGGAAAAAACACTTACCATTTTAATAAAAGCACCATTTCATAAGACCTGGTGGTTTTTATCATTGATGATACTCCTTACCGGCTTTATATTATTTTATACGCTTCGAGGAAGAATAAGAAATATTCGAAATATAAATGAGCTTAAATCAAAAGCGCAACTCCTGGAAAAAGAAAAGACAGCGGTGATGTACGAAAATCTGAAACAGCACCTCAATCCACATTTCCTTTTTAACTCACTTACATCACTCAGCAGTCTGATCAGAATAGACCAAAGGCAAGCTGGTGATTTCCTGGATAAAATGAGTAAAGTATATCGCTACATTCTTAAAAATAAGGATAACGAAACGGTGCCACTTATAGAAGAACTTAAGTTTGTTGATATGTATAACCAGCTTCAGAAAACAAGATTCGGAGATGGCTTACAGATAAAAATTGACATTCAGGATGAATATTATCACCGTAAGATAGCTCCTGTCACATTGCAAAACCTTGTAGAAAATGCCATAAAACACAATATTGCAGATGAAGAGACACCTCTGGTCATCAGCATGTATATAGATGATGATTATCTTGTAGTGCAGAACAATCTGCAGACGAAAGGATTTGTCGAAACAAGTAATAAGCAGGGTCAAAACAGCATGGTGTCATTATACCGGTTTCTAAGTCCCAGAGCAGTAGTTATCTCTGAATCTGAAGACTTTTATATAGTAAAAATTCCATTGATATAATAAAAAATAATTACCATGATCAGAGCATTAATCATCGAAGACGAACACCTCATTGCAAAAGAGCTTCAATACAAAATTTCTGATGTGGCGCAGGATATTGAGATCATTCACGTATTGCCAAGTCTGAAGACGGCTTTTAAATGGTTTATGGAAAATGCGGAGCCGGATCTGATATTTGCTGATATCCAATTGAGTGATGGCATCAGCTTTGAGATCTTTAAAAGATACGAACTCAAATGCCCTCTCATCTTTACTACTGCCTATGATGAGTATGCGATTCAGGCTTTTAAGGTCAATGGAATTGATTATCTGTTAAAGCCTGTGGATAGTGAAGATTTGAAAAGAGCTATTGATAAGTCAAGGGCGATTATCGAAAGTAAATCTGAATACCCAAAAGATTTGCAACAGTTACTTAGTTTGATCTCCAATCCTGAAACCTTAAAAAATAAATTTAAAGAACAGTTTATTGTAAATCACAGAAAACAATGGCTTCCGGTGTCTGTAAAAGATATTGCTTGTTTTTACAGAGACAGCATAAATTTTATATACACTTTTACCGGCGAAAAATATATGCTGGAATTTGCGACTCTGGAGGAAATAGAAGAATTGCTTGACCCAAATATCTTCTATCGCTCTAACAGGCAATCTATAATTAATGTCAGGGCTATTCAGAGTGTAAAGCCTCATGAAAATCAAAAACTCACGGTTACATTATTACCACCATTAAAAATGGAGATCGACATAAGCAGAGAAAAAGCACCTTCGTTTAAAAAGTGGCTTGATAGGTAATATCCAGGAAATATTATACTTCCATTAGTCTATGCATGAGTTTAGCACAACAATTCTCCATTATTTGTAAATTGATAGCCCAAACAAATATACTGACTATATAGCATTACTTAAACC
>JACMLK010000270.1 GCA_014379665.1 Saprospiraceae bacterium
GGAATCGTAACTGAACAACCGAACGACGAACACTCGAACGACGAACACTCGAACGACGAACACTCGAACAACCCAACAATGAACAGCCGAACGACAAACACTTTGCGATCCGGCAAACCGCAAACCGCATACCACATACCGCAAATCCGAACACTCGAACAACCGAACACTCGCCATCCCGCAAACCGCATTCCGCAAACCGAAAGCCAGAACACTCGAACAACCGAACACTCGAACGACCGATCACTTGAACAACCGAACACTTGAACCCAACCTTAGTGTTACTTAGTGACCTTAGTGGTAAAAGAGAAAACCTTAAAGCGAAGTCGTATCAAAGGAACAAAAATATTGGTTTAAGCTACCTTGATGTTCACCGTTAAGGCCGTTATAAATGGAACTGCAATCTCCTTCGGAAGTATGTTCCTTCAAACGAGGACGCATTGAAGAAACTTCTTTCCAACGTCTCTTTTCGTCGTATTTGAGAAGATACTGTTTTGCATTTGGTACGTTTTAATGTCTAAATAACCACTTAAGCATTGTTTCCTATTTAAAATGATCTGCTATTCGTTTTTTATCTTCATTTTCTTTTTCATTCTTATGGTACAATTCGATAAACATAATTTTTTGTTCGTCCGGAAAATAAGCATATACCAATCTCAATCCGGAATTTACTCCTCTTCCTTTTAATGCTTTGCAGGCAATTTTCTTAACCTTTATAATACACGTTTCTATCCCCAAATTTTCAATACGAAAGCTAAATGGGGGCCTTTCATCTGGTTTCTTTTTTAAAATGGTCTTTACTTCTGTCAAATCATCATTCAGCGTTCTGTATTTTTTTAGAAGGCTTTTCAGGTCTTTTTTAAATTCTGCCAATTCATCAAAAGTCATTGCCCTTCAATTTCGTCTCCGTAATTTCTGACTGAATATGGATGTTCTCTATAGAAAGCCAATTCATAACTGATATCCATCCCTTCATCTGTCACTTCCCACGGCAAATCTTTGTGTGAATAATTACTGATTGCAGCTGCAGACCAATCACTCATTTGTTCAATTACTCTGTCAATGATGTCCTTTTCGCTTGCCCTTAATTCTGTTAAATTAGGTTTCTCTAAAGGCAAATAGCGAATTTGAGGATAACCGTGATATTCAGTTTTTACTCTTTGTAATTGCCCTTTGTCAATCATCTGATTTATGATATTATCAAACTTTTGTGGCACGGGACCATATGGTAATTTGCGATACTTAGCACCCGTTAAATGTTCTTCATACAATTCATAATAGTTGAAGTCGGAAAAATAAAGCAACTTGTAAAGCACGGTTTCTCCCACGTTTGGTTTACCTGCACATCGTTCAAGAATATACAACAGGACGTTTTTAAATTTATAGACTTGCAGTGTTGGCACCGAAATACGTTCATCTGCTTTTATTGCCTTTTTTTCTGCATTGACTTCCACATCATGACTTGTTAAGAAATCCTGGGACATAAAATCATCCAAAGAAAATTCTAATACCAAAGACAATTTTTGTAATTCAAGAATATCAATACTTCTGTTTCCTAACTCAATTTGAGTCAATGAAGGTCGTGAAATTTTGACACTTTTAGCCAAATCTTCCTGAGACAGCCCTTTCTTTTTACGGAGTTCAGATATCCGCTGACCAATTTGTTTTTGAGACAACTTTATATTCATGTCAATTTATTTTATTCTGTTTAACGTGACAAAGATAAGCATTGTTTCAATAACGTACAATTGTTTGTTTCAAATTAAAACATATTATATTACTATTATTCAAAAAAGTCGGGTCATTAAAAAAACTTATACTTTTACAATTTATACAGGGTATAATTGGTCTTGTTCGTTATAATGTTGATATTTTTGATATTTAATAATGTATCATCGACTGTATGAAATTATCCTTTATCATTTTTACTTTGCTCCAACTCATTCAAATGAACGCTTATGGAGCGATACGCTATGTCACTCCTGCCGGTGCAGGTGCTCAGAACGCCACCAGTTGGGCCAATGCAGCTCCCGGAGGTAACCTGCAATCTGTGATCAATGGAGCCATAGCCGGCGATGAAATATGGGTAGCTGCCGGTACATACTATACTACTGCCGGTACAAACAGAAATATTTCATTTAGCCTGAGAAATAATATAACAATTTACGGCAGTTTCGCGGGAACAGAAACCACCCTGTCACAACGCAATCTTTTAAGTGGTTTGACAAGTATATTAAGTGGCGAGATTGGGGTGGCAGGCAATAGCGATAATAGTTACCACACCATCAGTAATGCTAATTTGAACAATACTGCCATTATAGATGGTTTCATCATCAGAGATGCCAATGATGAAAGAACTGCTACCATAACAGACGGTCTTGGAGGTGGTATTTATAATAATGGGAGCAATCCCGGAAACATATGCAGTCCTACCATCCGCAATTGTCTGATCATGAATAATCATGCTACTTTTGGAGGAGGCATCTTTAACAGCGGTTATAATGGTGGTACTGCAAGTCCGGTTATTCTAAACTGTGTGATTACAAATAATACAGCCAACGGAGGCGCTGGAATTGATAATTTTGGTTTGCTCAACGGAAATGCAAGCCCAACGATCACCAATTGCGTGATATGTAACAATCATGCCTCAGGGCGTGCAGGTGGTATGTATTGTTGGGGTGGTAATTCAGGTAATACAAATCCAACAGTGATAAACACGTCTTTTGTCAAGAATACAGCAGTAGATGGTGGCGGCGTGGTTTGTGACAGACTAAATTCAGGTGGTGGCAGTTCAGGAAACAGCAATCCGAATTTCAGGAATTGTATATTTTGGGGAAATACTGCTTCGGGTACAGGGCCTCAGTTTTTTATCTTAGGAGGAGCTACTTTTACCGCCACGTATACAGATATTAATTTGACGGGGCAAACATCACCTCACATCATTTCAGGTGCAGGAACCGGAAATATAAACACCGATCCTATGTTTACAGACATCAACCTGGGTGAAGGTCCGGACGGAATATGGATGACGTATGATGACGGGCTGGGGATCGCAATTAACAGCCTGAATATCAATGCAGGCGATCCTGCCATCACGACTCCGGTATCTGATTTGTCCGGTTATACCAGAACAGGTATATTCGACATAGGAGCTTATGAATGCCGTCGTTATGTTTTTATAGGTCCGGGTGATCAATGGACTACAGATGCCCATTGGGATGTAGGATTTGTACCTCCTTCCATGTATATAGGTACCATAATTATCGATGCAGATTGTGCAAAGCAAGCTTTAACACTTGATATTCAAAGTCAGTTGATTATCAATTCAGGTAAGGTGTTGACGGTGACGGAGTAATTTGTAGATAGGAATTTATTGCAAAGTAGTAACTAAGATTTTTTCACCACCCTTTTTCCAGATTTTGTTTCCAAGATCAATAAGTTTTTCGAAGTCATCATCTACCACTTTGGCAAAAATATTTGCCGCATCCAGTCCGCGTCCTTCACCATAATAAATGCCAAAACAATTTGCTGTTTTTGTTCTCTCAGGTTTTGAAGGACCAAACACCACTTCACCTGAGTTGGTAAAAACAGACGCGTTTTCCTGTATTATGTCAAGTGGCGGAACATCATCTATCCATATTTCCTGTCCCGATATTCTCGCATGATAAAATGTGCGGGTAAAGGGAAGAATGGCAGAAAATGCGCTGCAAGTAATTGGTGCATCTTCGGGATAGTATGCGAATACTATTTCTATATTATCCTCTGTTATAATTTTAAATCCTGAGATATGTGTATCCATTATTTTTCATTTACACCATGGCCAAAAGATCCTGACTACGTCTTGAATATAAAATATCACTATGTAGGTCAAATGCACGTTAATTTAATCTAACCGTTTGTTTTGTTTTTGCACTTTGTCTGGCGGCTTCCAGTATTTCCATAACGATCATGTTATTTTCAAGTGACGAAAGGTCATAAGGCCCCAATGAAATTTCTTTATGTATAACAGCGGCAAGTAAAGCAAACGGATCATCCCACGGTCCCGGTCTTTCCTGGGTATTAAAAACTTCTTCTTTGTAGCCATCATAACCTTCAGCCATTCGCAGACGCAGATGATTGCGGCTGTCAACATAAATGACACCTGTGAGTCCATAAATATCCATATCCTTTCTTCCGATTGGCCAGTCCCAGGATGCCTGTATGACCACATTGGAGCTGTCATAGGTCAATATGATAGTGGCGTCATCATCCACTTCAGGGTTGTTTTCAGCCTGTAGTTGTTGAGTCACAGCAGTGACGGTATTAGGCCTTTTACCGTGGAGCAACCAGGTAGTCAGATTGGCACCATAACAACCAAAATCCATCATGGCACCGCCTCCATTTTTAACAGGATCTGTCAGCCATTCTAAAAATTCGGTGTTGATGCCAATTTTCTTTGGACCCCTATGTCCATCGCGGACGATGAGTTTGCGCAAACTGCCTATGTCTCCATTATTCAGTAATTCATAAGCCTTGTGACAGCTGGGATACCACGTAGTTTCATAATTAGTCAACAAATGGATGTTGTGTTTATCGGCAAGAGCTTTCATTTTATTGGCATGATCGAGACTTACTGCCAGTGGTTTCTCCACCATGACATGTATACCCAGCGGTGCACAGGACTCTACAACCGCCAGATGATCGTATATGGTACCAAATGCAGTTACTGCTTCGGGATGAGTGGCAGCAATCATTTCTTCTATGGTATTGTAAACCATACGCATGGGATAGCCATGCTGATCAGCGTATCGTTGGGCTAAATTTTTATTGGGTTCGACAATACCTACAATTTTGATGTCTCCGCGTTCCTTACGACCAAGAATCCAATGAACATGGGTATGTGTAAGACCAACTACTCCCACTTTTAGTGGTTCCCTCTGTGCAGTAAGATCACGGGAGA
>JACMLK010000001.1 GCA_014379665.1 Saprospiraceae bacterium
CAAATACAAAGGCATCAATAAATACTATCTCTCCTTTGGCTTCGTTGTACAGGACGTAACTGATGAATGGTCCTCCCATAAAATCATTTACGGTCTCCCATATGCCACGGACTTCTTTGACATACACTCCGTTATGAGTATAAGTATATTCGTAAGTAGGTAAATCTATCACATTTGTGCTCATATACGCATCAGCAAATCCGGTGTGTATAAATTCTTTACCATATTCATTCCGTAGCTTTATGATATTTTCCATCGTCAACTGGCTTGCGTTTTTATATGGGAATTTTCTGAAAACAAGGCTCTGATTCATATCTTTATTGTCCATGCGAAGCCACAAAAAATTGGTCTTCTCCATTGCCTTTACAAATAAATCCGGTATCCGGATATGCACACCAAAACTATCAAGTAACTCTCCGGATAAAGTTTTATTTTCGCCACGAATTCCGTATACAGTTGCCTGCAGGTTTTTTTCATCATGCGTATTTATTCTCCTGGCGATATTGGGAAAGTTTTGGCGAATAGCCTTGGCCAGATTATCCTTACCATTGGCGAAAATATACACCAGCAACTGATCTCTGGCCCATTTATCATTTCCGACAGAAGTCGTGTAATTACTGTCCTTTAGCGCCCTTGAAAATCTCTCAGCACCCATATCTGCCCTCAAAAGTTTTGTGGTAGATGACAAAGTATCCGACACATCTGCTACTATAACATATATTCGCAACTCTCTTTTTAGCGGCTCGGCATTCAGATCTTCAGGCATCATAAATCTGACATCAAACATGGGTTCTTCTGCAGGCATGATAGGATATGCAGACTCAAAATAATACAATAATGTATCTCCTATCGGTCCTTCAGATACCTCTTTGTCTGTAAGTATGACTACATTATTGATACGACCCATTGCAGTAGGCTTATTCCTTAATTTATCTGTTAACTGGTTCTTGCAGGAGTGGAATAAACTTGCGGAAATTATAAGATATACAATGAATTTAACTTTGAATTTCATTTATATTATGGCTTTTATTTTATTTGTTATTGCGTTAAGTACAAAAACTTCTTTTAGTACTTTTATTTATGATTGTCTCAATCTGACATAAAAATGAGTATGAGAAATTCTTGCTCAATTTATTTTATCTGATCAATCACTGTATCATGTAGATGCAAAAATATTACATTTTGGTGTCTGATTTGCATCTATTGCCCTGGTATCGTGTAAAAAACTAAATGATTCTTTTTCTCGTTATCATGTAAGATGAGTATTTTCCAAAAATTATTGCTCCTTATGATTAAGAATTTCATAATCTGTTTTGTCCTGGTGAACTTGTTTTCATGTAAACAGTCAAACATCCCTGACACGAGTCATATCGAATCAGACGTCAAAATAATACGCACTGATCAGGAATTGATTAATGTAAAAAACAGGGAAGATTTAGATAAATTAATACTAAAAAATCCGGCTTTTTACGGAATATATTTCAAAGAAGTACTCCCGGTTTACCAGGGAGAAAATAAAGATAGTCTTTACCGGAATTTTAGTGAATTTATAAAGGATACCTCTGTCATAAGCCTTTTTACAAAGGTGTATAAATCGTATCATGATTTTTCCTCTGTTAAAAAGGAGATTGACATGATGTACAAATATCTGAAGTACTATTTTCCGGAACATAAGGACGTGCCGGATATTTACACTTATGTATCAGAATTTGCTTTTCAGATTTTTATATTTGAAGATGAAAATGGTAAAGATGGTATCGGTATAGGATTGGACATGTTTATGAGTCCTGAAATTGATTACAAAACCATCAATCCGGATAATACAAATTTTTCGGATTATTTGACAAGATCCTGGGACAGCCGGCACATAGTCAAAAAATTGACTGATTTGTATGTAAATGAAATGATCGGCAATGCTCCTGGTCACCGGCTCATAGACCAAATGATACACAATGGCAAAGCGCTTTACATCACCGACCTGTTGCTACCGGAAGTACATGATAGTATCATCTTGGAGTACACCGGAGATCAACTTGATTGGTGCACAGAGAACGCACTTGAAATGTGGTCCTTTTTCCTGGGTCGAAAACTATTTTATGAATCCAATCCGGTAGTAACAGGCAAATACCTGAATCCTAGTCCAAATAGTCCTGACATGCCCTCAGGTGCTCCCGGACGCACAGCCAACTTCATTGGATGGCAGATTGTCAGGGCTTACATGGACAGATATCCGGATACAGGGTTAAAAGAATTGATCTCATTGACTGATAGTCAAATGATCATGGAAAAGTCAAAATATAAACCAAAACAAAAATAAATGTTAATATTAATGCATTAAGACACGTATTATTGCATTCCAAAAGTTAATGTTGTATCTTTACGTCATAAAAAATAATTAAAATGTTTAATCTCGTATTTGGTCTGGGAGGACAGGAATTAATGGTTATTGGTTTAATCATTCTTGTATTTTTTGGAGGTAAAAAGATTCCGGAATTGATGAAAGGGCTTGGTAGCGGTATCAGGGAGTTTAATAATGCTAAAAATAATATTGAAGCAGAAGTGAAAGATAACATGAGGGAAATTGATGCCAAAAAAGAAAACCCACAACAACAATAAACCTGACGTTAATAAACCTGTATGAATTATAGCACACAGGTTTATTAATAAGAAACTATTTTCATTATCATAACTCTCCTCAGAGTGATTAAAGTGTATAACCAAAAAGTAGCTTTAATTCCTGTTATCTATCTTTTTTGATATTATTACTTTTATAAATAATGTCATAATCATCATTGGGTGTAAATTGGTTTTGTAAAAGAAATTCATAA
>JACMLK010000271.1 GCA_014379665.1 Saprospiraceae bacterium
AAACAAACTTTTACTGCTATCCCATCTAAAGTATTTTATTCAAATTATGCTTTGGAATTTAATAGTGCTTATCAGTCTTATGCTACGTTGACTGATTTTGACCTGGCAGATTCAGCTACCGTTGAAATCACTGTACACCCATTCGATGTTCAGACAAGACAAACCTTATTAAGTAAAGGGACAGGAGATTTTGAGCTATGGATCGAATCAGGTATGCTAAAGCTTACCCTCAATGGTCAGACACAGCTTCTGGGTTCAATAACTACGAATTACCAGCACATTTCATTGACCATGGATGGTGGTTCCGGTCAAGTTAAATTTCACAGGAACGGTGTATTAATAAACACATTCAGTTATGCCAACATTACAGGCAATTGGACTGGTAGTCCCTGGCAACTGGCTGCCAGAAATAATGTTCCTTCTGATTTCTATACAGGGTTGATTGATGAAGTGGTATTTTATAAAGACATACTTTCACTTGCAGACATTCAGTTGAATGCATCTCAGGTAGGTTCCGGAGGCACCAACGTGGGTCATCCTAAACTCTTATCCTATTTCACATTGGATGAAGGTACTGAAACAGTGCTCGAAGATACAGGACCTGCTTTGACCGGATTCGGAGAGATGTTCAATGCATTTTTTTCCATTATTACTTATAAACAAACTGAATCTCCGCATGATTTTCGACCGGCAGAACGATTGGTCAATATCAACCCCAGCAACACTGCTGCTTCAGGAATTGACTTTGTAGATGAATCTACCCTTACAGTGAGCGGAGTAGTCAGATTCTCCAATACTTTCTGTTATCAGGACAGTGTGGAGATACTTGTGAACGGAGAGTCAGCCTTTCCTCCAATATATACCAATGAAGAAGGCAGATTTGTAGCAGATTTTGAACCAGGTGCAACATTTAAATTAATACCGAAATTTGGAGATCATTTATTTTCTCCTCCCTTTTATGAAGTGCGAAGACTTAATCGACCTCAGGCAGGCGTTCTGTTTCAGAACTTGACCAAAAGGGTGATCACAGGTGAATTAGCTGGAGGGCTTTGCCGGCAATCGATTCTTCCGGATGATGGCACCTTTGCCGTTGTGAAGGTTGAAGCATTAAATCTGTGTTTTGAAAAAATTGATACCCTTAGATTTGGTCACAGTATATTTAATATTACCGAAATACCACCTATACCAGTAGCAGTCAAGGTGATACGTCATACAAATAATACCATACTTGAATATTTTGGTTTTCAAGGAGGTTCTGAAATTGATCTCAGATTGATTGAAAAGGACACGGTTGATTTTATTTACATAGCTCCTCCACAGGTTTACATTGAACCTTTTGAAGAAAATGGATGTATTGGTTCAGGCATTAAAATGATTGATCAATCTACCCCAAAGAATGGCTACAAGGAATACACAACAGATATCAGGGTGTTTGAAGCATATGATGGAGGTCGTTGTTATTTGGACAGCTTCACACTTAATATTGAAAATGAGATTGGCGATCAGGCAGAGCAAACAATTGATGTAAAGGATACATCGATTTATCGGTTTAAGTATTGGGCGGGTATTCCTAATTTAGGATTTCCATATACCAAGTTTTTACAAGTAACGGCTGAGGTAAATGGCTCTATAGCTACATCAGTAGAAACCGTTGTTGTTTTGGGGGAGAGATCACGTGAAGCGACATTTACAACTGCTTCCCCAGCCATGCCATTAATTATCCTTAGAGACCCTCCGGGGGATGGATCAAACGCTGTATTAAAGGAAGGAACCAAACATTGTCAGACCTGGTCAGATGGTTACTTAACAGACAATACTACTTCACTGGAAACGAAATTTGATCTCGGTCCTACCATTACAACCTATAGTGGTTCACCTTTTGGTGGAGTTATTACCCAAACCAATATCCAGAATGAAGAAACTCTTACCGGTGAGTTTATTTCAAAGGTAGGGAGTAAAAATGCCGCAGAGGTTTGTATAACCAATGAAAAAGAATATAGCACTTCTTCAGAGGATGCCGTCATAGGGGAAGATGCTGATTTGTATGTGGGTGCTGCCATTAATTATGAATTCAGTGCCACTGATGTACTTGCTTTTGACCCTGAGAATTGTGATTTTGAAATCAGCCAAAACGTGAGAGTAAACCCAAAAGGATTTGGGACCAATTACATCTATAGTGAATATCAGATAGAAACAGACGTTATTCCTTCGCTTGAATTACTTATGGATACTGTTTCAGCTGACTCCTGGAGACAAATTGTGCAGTACAATAAGGACTTAAAGAAAAATGCAGTTTTTAAAGAAAACATCAGTTTTGATGCATTTACAAACTATTCAGAAACTTTAGCTTCATCGTCTTCAGGATCTTACGAATTTAGTTTTGATTTAGCCTGGACTGCTGCTTATAATACTGTTCTCGGGTTTGATGTTATGGGCGTAGGAACTACAGTAACTATTGGTCACAAGATTGGCGGAAATTATAACAAAACGTCGGGAGATTCAAATGAATCCAACAGGAGTGTGACGTATACCCTTGGTGACAATGAGGTTGGCGATAATTTTACTTTGGATATTTTAGATGAGCCAGTTTTTGGAACACCGGTTTTCAAATTGAAAGCAGGTGAATCCATGTGCCCATGGGAACCGGGAACCCTAAATAGAGAGGAGGTAGGATTTTCGATTGATAGAGTAACCGCAGTTAATGTGCCTGAAAATGAGTCGGCTTTATTCAAAGTAAGTATGACTAATCTTGGACAAACCGGTAATGATGCAATTGTATATACCATTGGAAAAGTCATAGGTTCAAATCCGTTTGGTGCTTCATTCATACTTGATGGTGGGTCTGAACTGATAGACCCAATTTCAATTCAATTATTACCATTTCAGACCAAAGAGTTTTTGTTGGCCATTGAAAGAGGCCCACTTGAATACAGTTATAATAATTTAGGTATTTTTATGGCTTCAACCTGTCAGATCAATCACTCCTATAACCTGGGTTATGATCTTTCTGGCGCCTATTCTAATCCAAATGTCCCTATGCAAGGACAATACAAAACTGAGGACCTTAATAAATTTTATAAAGAATTTCGATTAACTGTAGAATTTCTTGAACCGTGTAGTCCGATTGATATCACATTCCCGCTT
>JACMLK010000272.1 GCA_014379665.1 Saprospiraceae bacterium
ATATTTGCATACCAGATCAGCATGTACTGTGAAAACCAAAGATAAGTCCAGAATACACTTATGGCAAATAAATATTTTCCAAGATCGTGGATATGGTTAGCATTAACCTGAGCATAATAACCACATGACTTAAGAAATATGATCAAAAGAATCGTCAATGCAATCATAGCAATAAAAGCACTGGCCGTAGAGTACCAGGCAAACAGGGTGCTGTACCAATGTGCATCCACACTCATGATCCATTGCCAGATCATAGCCGCACTCGTAAATCCAAAAATTGGTAAAAATATCGCAGCATAAACCCTCAATGTTTTGTGTATTTTAAAAGTTGAATCTGCTTCTTTGTCTTCTTCTATAGATAGTGATCTGAATTTATGTGCGAAATAGGCCCAAACCCCTACCATTATAAGGGTTCCGAACATATACCAGTTTTTATTTAAAAATGATGATTTGCCTTTCAGAATCGGATCAGCTTCCACACTTGCTTCGTCTGCCCAATGATACAGGTGATGCCAGTGAAAATAGACACCCAAAGCCACGATCAGCATCAAACCAAGTCCGACAAGTAAAAATGAGGCATAAGCTTCCCATACTCTTTTGAAAGTAGTATGCCAACCGGCATAAGCGGTAATACAGGCAGCAATAAAAAAAGCCGCTGTCAGAGATATCATAGTGAAAAATACAGAATTATGAAGAAAGTTGGTCCAAAATCTGGTATGTAAACTGTCATCTCCCATCCAGGTCAGTATCATGCTTATTACACCAATTCCCATGGCTCCCAACAGGATATTCCGATGACCGCTTGATAAGGTATATTGATTCATATTTTAAACTATTACTTTATTATTCAATCTTTTTTTTATTTATGAATGTCTCCTGTGCCATGCGCTTCTTTTGACATAAGCGTATCTTTAACTTCATGTACAATATGCATTTTCGCTTCAGCTTCTTTTTTTGAAAGAATCACAGCATAAGGAATTTCAATTTTATTAAGTGTATTTGATTTTTCACTATATTCCAGTTTCTTATTGGCAGCCTGCATGGAGCGGATGTAATGAATGACATTCCACCTTTCTCCATAAGATAACTTGTCAGCATATCCTCCCATCAGATTCTTACCATACATGATAGCGTGATAATACCTTCCATTGCTTGCCATCGTCAAGGTATCACCCATAAAATTGGCCGGTTGAACAGGATATTTTCCACCGTCATCACGTACCAGATAACCGTCACCGTCTCCTTTTTCCCCATGACAAATAGCACACTGAATGTTATATAGCAATTTACCTTCTGCCAATCCATTGCTGGTGATCGGATATGGATTATCTATAATCTCCGCTGCCGCTTTCGTTCTTTCTTCTTCCGTATCAGAATAATAATAAGGTACGCTTCCATTTGCTCTGTATGGGACTCCCCTTCCGGTTTGCTCCATAGATGAACCCGCAAACCCTCTCGCTATGGTGCCTGATACGGGTAAACGGGGTTGAACCATCTTATGAAGTTCGTCTTCCGTACCCCAACGATTGTTGTAATAGTATCCATAGGTATTGGCTTCATAAGCCACAGAATGGGCCATGTCAGGCATATACTCACTGCCTGTCTGATTTCCTGTGGATGATTGACATGAACTCAATGATAACACTATAAGACCTAATAAACATCCAAAAATATGAAACTTAATATTCATTGTAATATTGCTTATATCGTTTTAGAATTTACCTCTGAAGCTCCGGTTGTCCTGAAAAACAATTCTGCCCTTTCTGTACTTACGGAAGATTTATCAAAAGCAATACAAAATTTATCATCAGTAATTCTGTCATCAAGATAAGTATTGACCACTCCCGGCCCTAATCCGTTGATGACATAAAAGGTGACTGTCATTCCGATGGCTGAAAACAACACTGTCGTTTCGAAGGTAATGGGTATAAAAGCAGGTACTGACCAATACGGTTTTCCACCAAAGATATTGGGCCAGTCTTTGGTAAATATCCAGGTCATCCCCAGAAATGCTGTCAAAGTACCAATGGCTCCATAAATAAACCCTGCCTGATGCAATCTGGATTCTTCAAGTTTTAGCAAAGGGTCCAATCCATGTACAGGAAATGGTGAATATACATCATAGATATCCATATGGTCGTCCACAGCAGTTCTTACTGCTCTAAGCAAATCTTCTTCATCATCGTATAATCCGAAAATCAATTCTTTATTATTAATATTTGCCATTTTATAATAGGTTTCAAAAATTAATTAATGTTTGTCCGAATGTCCGGCATGTTGTTGGCGTGGTACAGCATTTTCTCCAATGTACTGTTCCCCTGATGTTTTTAGTATAGCTTTGATTTCAGCTACGGCTACTACCGGGGCCACCCTCACAAATATGAGAAAACAGGTAAAAAACAAACCAAACGTACCAGCATAAATTCCTATCTCCACCCATGATGGAGAGTATAGACTCCAGCTTGAAGGCAAATAATCTCTTGCCAGCGTGGTGGCTATGATCACAAAACGCTCAAACCACATCCCGATATTTACCACTATAGAAAGGAAAAAAGTCAATGTGATATTTCTCCTCCATGATTTCTTCCAGAAGAATTGCGGAGATACGACATTACAAAACATCATGCCAAAATATGCCCACCAGTAAGGACCCAGCGCCCTGTTAAAAAATGCAAACTGCTCATATACATATCCGGAATACCAGGCAATAAAGAGTTCTGTTAAATAGGCCACACCTACAATAGTTCCTGTAAGTAAAATAACTTTATTCATGGATTCAATATGCTCCACCGTGATATAATCTTCCAGATGTAATACCTTCCTGGTGATGATCATTAAAGTCAATACCATGGCAAAACCGGAAAAGATGGCTCCGGCCACAAAATATGGTGGAAATATGGTGGTATGCCAACCGGGGATGACTGAGGTCGCGAAATCAAAACTTACTATGGTATGCACCGATAATACCAGTGGTGTAGATAAACCAGCTAATACAAGAGACAATGATTCCCATCGCTGCCAGTGTTTTGCCGATCCCGTCCATCCGAATGATAGTGTGTTGTATATCTTTTTTCTCAATCCTTTAGCTCTGTCTCTTACTGTAGCGAAATCCGGAACCAATCCGGTATACCAAAATAAAAGCGACACAGTAAGGTAGGTACTGATAGCAAAAACATCCCACAATAAAGGGGAATTGAAATTGGGCCACAGTGGTCCTCTGGTGTTTGGATAGGGCATGATAAACATAGCGAGCCATATCCTTCCCATATGTATCAACGGGAACAAACCGGCACACATTACTGCAAATATGGTCATGGCTTCAGCCGCTCTGTTTACTCCCGTACGCCACTTTTGTCTAAACAATAATAAAATAGCTGAAATCAGTGTTCCGGCATGACCGATCCCGATCCACCAAACAAAATTGGTGATATCCCATGACCAGTTAATCGTCCTGTTCACATTCCAAGATCCAATGCCAACCCAAATGGTCCAAAGGATACAAAACATGCCAAATGTCAATACAGCCACCGATATGATAAAACCGATGACCCATTCTACATTTGGAGTCTTTTCCGTAGGTGAAATTAAATCCTCCGTGATCTGGTGATACGTCTTATGACCTTTGATCAGGGGCTTTCTTAATGGACTTACAACAGCACTCATTGTTTATATTTTGAATGTTATTTCTTAATTATAAAATAAATCACGCATCAAAAGATGTATCACGATTATTTACTTTCATGGTATAAGTAACTGATGATCTGACGTTTATCTCTTCCAATGCAATATAATTCAAAGGAGACTCAAGTTTTGTACTCAATATACTTTCTTTATTATTCATGTCCCCAAAGATGATGGCACCGGTA
This sequence comes from Saprospiraceae bacterium, assembly GCA_014379665.1. Lineage (GTDB taxonomy): Bacteria > Bacteroidota > Bacteroidia > Chitinophagales > Saprospiraceae > OLB9. The sequence goes on from JACMLK010000272.1 coordinate 3,867, forward strand.
GGACATGAAGTCTGACAGGCTGTTTTTATATCCCCGTCCCTTAGCATCCTTCCTTCAGTCTTTGCAGTCAATTTTCCTTCCTGGATTCTTTGAACACAGAAACTGCATTTTTCTATCACCCCTCTTGACCTGACAGTCACATCCGGATTTAACACCATCCTGGTAAGATTGTCTGCCATAAAAGGCGTACTCTCCTCGCTAAGTTTTGGTTGGTTAGCCGGCCATATATCAGCTTTTGTATAATCCAGCCAGTTAAATCTTCTGACTTTATACGGACAGTTATTGGCACAATATCTGGTTCCGATACATCGGTTGTAAGCCATTTGATTAAGACCTTCTGAACTGTGATTGGTAGCATTGACAGGGCAAACATTTTCACATGGTGCATTATCACAATGCTGACACATCATCGGCTGATAGATGGTGTTTGGATTTTCCACATCTCCATAATAATATCTGTCTATTCTTATCCATGGCATTTCATGGTGTCTGGATACTTCACGTTTTCCAACCACAGGAACATTGTTTTCAGACATACAGGCAACCGTGCAGGCACCGCAACCAATACAGGCATTCAGATCGACGTGCATACCCCAGTGATGTCCGAGTTCATACATATGATCAAACCCGCGGTATATTTGCTGCTCATTCAGATGCTGAGCTGCTTTTCTTCGCTCCTGAAGATGTTCTACACTATGTTTAAGGTCCTCGACATTAGATGTATAAATAACAGATCTGTCGGTCAATGCTCCCTGAAATCCTTTAACTCCGGTGAAATAATCAAAAAACACCAGTGCTGCTTCATCAGCATTTATTTCCTGACCTGACTCTTTATCTATACCACGCACCCCTATGGTATGGTGATACTGTACACAGGAGAATTGATCTTCTTTACCTGTTTTATCAGATACAGATACGGATGCATTATAATAAGCAGGTCCGTCTGGTGTGAGCGTCAGGCTTTCATTTATATTAATTCCCACATTCGAACCTGTATTGCCGGCATTTGTTCTGCCATAACCCAAAGCAATAGAAACAGTTCCGGGCATTTGACCGAATTGCTGGATGACAGGTACAGTGAATTTCTTTTCACCGATTGTCAATTCAACAAGATCACCATCAACCAGGCCTTTGAAACCTTCCATCGTTTTTACCCCGTCAAAATTAACGGGTACGGCCAGATAATTTCCCCATGAAGTCCTGTTCACAGGGTCCGGCATTTCCATCAGCCATGGATTGCCAGCATACTGACCATTGGCGAGTTGAATGGTTTCAAAATAGGATATTTCCATTTCGGATGAAGATGGACTTGTGATTTCTCCTGATATTTGTACAGACGAATAAGCTGGACCTGATGATGAGGCTATATTTAAGACACCATCATGAATCGTATTATCCCAGAAAGATTGAAAGGTCGCAAAACCACTTTGCTTAGCAAATAATGAACTTTTCCATGCTTCTTTCAGATATTCATAATAAGGTTGTTCTTTAGTAAGATCTGCAATAGTGCTACCTGTCCAGATTAGAAGTGACAATGCACCTTGTCTTGTATTGAACAAAGGTGATATCGTGGGCTGGATGATAGAGAAATGTCCTTTTTTGGCTTCCACATCTCCCCATGATTCAAGAAAATGGCTGTCGGGTGCTATGATGTCAAACAACGCCGTAGTTTCATCCGGGATAGAAGCAAATGATATCTTATTGGGTATTTTGGAGATATGCTCTGAAAACTCCTTTCCAAAAGGAGTATCATAGACCGGATTTGCGTGATTCAATATTAACAAATCTACTGTACCTGCTTTTATATCATCTACCAACGTTTTCAGCTCCTTATCATTTCCTTGTCTTTGGTAAGAAGGTGATGCCGTATCTATGGTGCTTCCATAATTGCCTAATGCGTGATTGATGGCATTGACCATCAATTGTTCATTGACATTATTGGATGCGCTGACCACGAGAGATTTTCCCTGCGATGCTTTAAGTTCAGTGGCTACTTTTGAAAGGGATGATTTTGCTTTATCGTTCAATCCTGCCACTGACATACTTCCACCGGTGATCTCATTATAAAGATGCGTCATTGCCACCCCTTGTTCGGATGGTCTTACCAGTATTCTGTTATCTGCGTTTGAACCTGTTAGCGACATATGACTTTCCACCTGAATGTGCCTTGACATAGTAGCTTTGGTTATATCATTTATTTTTCTTCCTTTGACATAGGCTGAAGCATATTCAATAGGAGATATCCATGTTCCCAGAAAATCTGCATTAAAACTCACGATGACTTCGGCTTTATCAAAATGATATCCAGGTACCGCTCTTTGTCCGAAATTCTTTTCATTGGCATCCAACAAAGCTGAACAGGAAACCGGATCATAAGTCACTACCTTGCTGCCCGGGTATTTAGCCGTAAATTCCGCCATGGCTTTTTTAGCCGAAGGGCTCAATACCGTATGGGTCAGTATCCGTATATTTTTTGAAGTCTGCAATGCAGTAGACATTATTTTATCTACATCTGCCCATTCCATATCTTTCCAGTTAGTTCCGTCCTTCATTTTTGGTCCGGTATATCTGTTGGTATCATATAGGCTTAGGACTGCAGCCTGCGCTCTGGCGGATGTACCTCCACCAGTGATGGGAGACAGATCATTTCCTTCGATTTTGATAGGTCTTCCTTCTCTGGTTTTAACCAGTATCGGACAATAGTCTCCCCCGTTTACAAAGGTAGAAGCATAATAATTGGCAACGCCGGGGACAATCTGATCAGGCTTTACCACATAAGGGATAGCTCTTTTGATCGGAATATCACAACCTGCGGCCACAGTAGCTGCCCCGAGTCCAAAACCAAGAAATTTAAGAAAATCTCTTCTGTTGCCGGAAAGATGGCCGGGCATGTCTGCATATTCCACGTGATCCTCAGCAAATTCCTTTGTGGCAGTCTCCATAAAATCAGATTCCCTTGTAAGGTCTTTCTGTCCTATCCAAATATTGTCTATCTGCTTTTTCATGAATATATTAAGATTAATACTTTCTAAACTTAAATGATAAAAGATATATTGACATTTAATAATGGCATTTCTGACATTCCAGACCACCAATATCAGATACAGTCACTTTTGTCCTTTTCCCTGATTCCAACTCTTCGTGGTATCTGGTATAATTTGCGTAATAAGGATTTTCCTTAAATTTTACCTCCGTTTGTCTGTGGCAATTGATACACCAACCCATGGACAACGGTGACATTTGTTTGACTACTTCCATATCCTGGACCTGACCATGACAAGTCTGACACGCTACCTGACCAACAGTCACATGTTGTGAATGGTTAAAATAGGCGTGATCCGGAAGGTTATGAATCCTTACCCACTCGATCGGTCCCTGAATTTTTTTCTTCTGATCATTGGTAAGTGATTTTTTGATATTTGCCCATTGCTCATCCACCACTTTTTGACCATCATCATTCAATACCGCCAGTTCTTTTGATTTTATATATTCATCACCTATCCATTTGCTATAAATAGTTTTGATTTCTTCTTCAGATTTACTTTCGTACTTCTCTATGTAGGTATTTGATGTAGGGTCATATCCTATGGAAGCATATATTTTAGTAATCTCTGCTGTGCCGTACTCCGTACCGACTTTTATGGCCCTGTGACAATTCATACAGGTATTGGCAGATGGGATTCCTGAACTTTTAGATCTTCTGGCACTATCATGGCAATACTGACAATCTATCTTATTCACACCGGCATGGGTCTCGTGTGAAAATTTGATGGGCTGGTCGGGTTGGTAACCTTCCTGCCTTCCGAGATTAGTAGATTTATTGACGGTCGTGTACGCACCCAAAACGATCAAAGCAAATATCAGAAATGTAATCACACCTTTTGAAGTCAGGATCTGAGCTATGGTTTTCTTTTCGGTATAAGTCCCTTCTCTGGCAGATGCGATCTGGTTTAAGTTTGAAATGATTTTTGTAAGAAGCAGAGACAAAATGATAAGTACCCCAAGAATAATAAGATACAACGGCATTTTGCTTTTCTCTTCTACAGGAGCTCCGGTACCCTGAGCAGCCGCAACCGGCTGACCATAGGTCTTATCATACACCCCATTTACATATGCAAGTACACTGCCTATCTCGTCATCTGTAAGTTTGTCAAAAGTAGTCATGACAGTAGGCTTAAACTGATTCCAAAGCTCAACGGCCCTTGGCTGGCCAGCTTTGATAGAACCCTGAGAATTTCTGATCCACGCATATAAAGCCGCATCATCTGCCCACCTTGATTGTGAACCCCCTAAAGCAGGTCCTGTGGCGGCAGTCCTCATATCTTTGGAGTGACAAGACGCACAGTAATTTTTAAAAAGTACTTTCCCTGCATCCGGGCTTACTTCTGCTGACATGGAGATAGCAAACCACATTAGGAAAATTGTTGCTATTAACTTGATTTTTAGATGCTTGTAAATCACCATTGGTATATCTTTATTAATCCTGAAAGTAATCAGCATGATTGCAATAAAAATGATAAAATATTAAAATTCCACAAAAGTAAAACTCTGTGACTTTAATCACAATTTTTACTATATGTTTATATTTATTTAGAAATGGTCTAAATTATTTAAGAAAATATTAACATACAGAAAGCCTGATCCGAATGGATTTTGTAGTGGGCAAAGGGAAAAGGGTCTGCTAAATATTATAGGTAAGCGATTTAGAAAACAATTCACCAAATCAATCAATCCTGACAACTACGAAGGTGGCGATCAGACCCTACAAATCAACAAATCAACAATCAATAAATCCTAACAATTCATCATACCGATACTTCCGCTTTGATATGTGGATACGGTTGATAATCACAGAGCGTGAAATCATCAAATGAAAATTCAAAAATGGATGGTACTCCTGTACGTATGTTCATAGTGGGCAATAGTCTTGGAACTCTTTCCAGTTGCAGCCTGGCCTGTTCTATGTGATTGTTATACAAATGCACATCACCGAAGGTAATTATAAATTCGCCATACTCCAATCCGCACACCCTGGCGATCATCATAGTTAGCAAAGCATAGGATGCTATATTGAATGGTACCCCAAGAAAGGTATCCGCAGATCTCTGATACAACTGGCATGACACTTTACCATCAGCCACATAAAACTGAAACAGACAATGACAGGGTGTAAGCGCCATCTGATCCAGTTCTCCGACATTCCAGGCATTCACAATCAGACGCCGGGAGTCAGGGTTGGTCATGATAGTCTGGATGATCGCAGATATCTGATCTACTGTTTCACCGTTGGGTTTGGTCCAGCTTCTCCATTGTTTTCCATATACCGGACCCAGATCACCATTTGGATCGGCCCATTCATTCCATATTCTTACTCCATTGTCATTGAGATATTTGATATTGGTGTCACCTTTCAAAAACCATAACAACTCATATATAATGGACTTAAGATGCAGTTTTTTGGTGGTCAGCATCGGAAAACCTTCAGCAAGATCAAACCTCATCTGATAACCGAATACACTGACGGTTCCGGTACCTGTCCGGTCCGTTTTTTGTACCCCGTTATCGAGTATATGGCGAAGTAAGTCATGATACTGTTTCATGAAGAAGAGATTATTTCAGCAAAGATATTAAGAAAAATGATATATGGGGAAATGCAATCAATAAGAAAAAGCATTCTTTGTTAGTTTCTTACCACATCACATCCTAACCCTCCCGACCATAATTCCCGTTTGCCTTTTTTTGCTCATCAGATAGTCATACAAAGGCAGCTGACTAATGACGACCTGTCCTTCCGTCTCAGACGCATGAAGCAAATGCAAATGCGCTCCTACCCACACTGCAAATCCTGTATGTACAATATCCAGACCGACAATATCTGTCGTTATTGCTATAATATCTCCATCTTTGATCAGGTGGATGCTTTTCATCAATTCCTGTTTTGGGATATAATATTTATGGCGGCTGTTGAGCAACGTTTCTGAATCTTTTATCTTATTCAACGCCGCCTCCGAATCTAGCTTTGGGTATTTATCTTTATGCGCACTCATAAAATGTATATCCTTTTCAAAATGGATACCACCTGATTCCTGTGTGATGTCTTTAAGTGTATGATGTTTTTGCTGATGCATCAACCATTCTGAAAAATAATGTATCCGCGAACCATATCCATCAATGACTCCATCCCTGTACCTCATCCCGGTCAGTATTTTTTCAAATGAATCATTTGTTGGGATTACCTGGGTCTGAAAAATAGATTTTGAAAGTACATATTCCACAAACGTTACACAATCAAACCGATCTGTGCAGTACACCAACTGTTCCTCACCAGGTTTTTCTAGTGTAGATGCTTCGTATTTTGATCCGATCAGTAGTTTGCCGGTTTCGATGATTTTTGCCGGCAACAAATCATGAGTACAAGGTGACTGACC
>JACMLK010000273.1 GCA_014379665.1 Saprospiraceae bacterium
AAATAATTGGCATTAATTTTGCATCCAATAGTTAAATATTTTACATTTGCTTCGTTGCCCGACAAATTTTGAGAGTGGATTAAATAATCTTATTATTTTTCACTTATAAATCAATTCAAATCCATGAGAGTTTTATTTACATTATTATGCATTGTCCAGATGTTCGTACAAAATAATTTTGGGCAGGAACGAAATTGCGGCACTATGGAAGTGCTGGACAGACAAATTAAGGAAAATCCTTCTATGCTTAAAAACATGGATGAGATAGAAAGACAAGTACAGGAATATATCAGAAAACATCCAAACGGATCAGGTGAAAGAACAGTTATTACCATACCAACTGTATTTCATGTAGTCTACCGGACTGCGACGGAAAACATATCTGATGCACAGGTTCAATCACAAATTGCTGTTCTTAATGCAGATTTCAAAGCCTTAAACTCTGATATCGGACTCACTCCCTCCATTTTTCAGGGGGTCATTGGAAATGTTGAACTGGAATTTTGTCTGGCAACTCAAACCCCATCAGGTAACTCAACCAATGGTATCACACGGACGAGTACTACGGTATCAAGTTGGGGTACAAATGACAATGTAAAAAGGTCAACTTATGGAGGAGTAAACCCATGGAACCCTTCCAATTATCTTAATATCTGGGTGTGCAATATTGGTGGAGGCGTATTGGGCTATGCTCAATTTCCGGGAGGTCCGGCAACAACGGATGGTGTTGTGCTTGATTACAGATATACAGGCACCCTGGGAACGGCTACTGCTCCTTACCACAAAGGTAGGACGGCCACGCATGAGGTGGGACATTGGTTAAATCTGAGACACATATGGGGTGATGCCAATTGTGGAAGTGACCTCGTGAGTGATACTCCGGTACATAATACTGCAAACGGCGGGTGTCCTGCTTATCCACATTACAGCACTTGTAGTGGAGCACCGGTTGAAATGACTATGAATTATATGGATTACACCTATGACGCATGCATGTACATGTTTAGTCAGGGCCAAAAAACCAGAATGAGAGCAGTCCTCGAAGGCAGCGGATCAAGATCCGGACTGCAAAACTCACCAGGATGTATGCCTGTAGACCCTAATCAGTGTAACGCTCCTTCAGGTTTATCCACCACAAATATCACTGCCGCAACTGCCACTTCCGGGTGGTCCGCTGTCGCAAACGCGATTAATTATACATACGAATATAAAACAAACGCAGCAACCATATGGACTGCACAAGATGTAAGCGGAACCTCAGTTAATTTAACAGGCCTGACATCTTCAACTGCTTATAATACCAGAGTAAAAACCAATTGTTCAGCCGGATCAAGTGTGTATTCGGCCACTGTAAACTTTACAACAACAGCACCACCACCACCGTGTCCTGATCAGTATGAAAATAACAATACATCAAATTCGGCTAAAACCATTTCAATACCTTCATCAGGCACTGCATCCATTAATGCGAAAATAGGTACAAGTGCTGATGTGGATTGGTTTAAATTTAAAAACAGCAATTCAAAGAGAAACATACGGGTCAATCTGACAGGACTTACCCAGAATTATGATGTAGCATTATTCAGAAAAGGCGATTTAAATACCCCTGTCGGAATTTCTCAAAATTCAGGTACAGCAGATGAACAAATCATTTTCAACAATACTTTATCCGGTACGGATTACTACATAAAGATTTATGGTGTAGACGGTGCTTTTGACAATAATATATGTTATAACTTATCTGTCACAATAAGTAGCAGTTCTTTAAGGGTTGATAACCATGATGAACAAATATTACCGCTTAATGAGTTGATCATATACCCTAACCCTGCTTCTGATGAGATAACGGTGGTTGTGCCTTTTGGAAATCAGAAAGAAGGAATTCTTTCCATATTGGACATAACAGGTAAAGTTGTTAATACACAGAAATTAACTTTCGATAAAAGTATAAAAACAATTAACATGGATGTTTCGCAATTTAAAAGCGGCATGTATGTGTTGAATTTCAGAACACTTACAGATAGTTACACAAGGAAATTAGCCATCACAGACAAATAATAAGTTAGATATAGATTAGGTGACAAATGAAGCACTGCCAAATGATTTTGGCAGTGCTTTTTTAACTCAGATAACATCTTAGAATAATCATTACTCCTATGCAATACCACTAAGTAGCTGATTAATATCTTGCATAGACCAGCCTTATATTACTTTTGAATTCTGCTTGCGGAGGGCTTTTAAAGTCTTCAAACCGCGACTTTTAAAACCGGCTGACCCATACTCAAGATGTGCTTCAATCGCCAATGCCAATTCTTCCTTTAGTTCGGGTAATTCTTTACTTATATTGGCGCATACTGTCATGCTGAACACCCTAATGGCAATCGGTATCTTAGGGTCATTTATATAATTAAAACAAATGTCGAATATTTCACCCTGATAGTCTTCGGGGATGTTCATAAATTGCCACGTTCTGATGGTATTTCTGATGATGGCGTCGTGTTTCGCTGACTTGAGATTATGAATTAATTCAGACATATACGGTTGTAGTAATTCAGGATGTTTCACACCAAGATCACCCACTGGCCAGGCCGCCCTTTGACACATTCTGTATTCCCTGTCGAAAAAACATGTCATTAATTCGCTGAACTTACCGAAATCCTGTTCTATTAAAGCAATAATTTTGTTTGTCGACGTTCGGCTGTGACTTGACACTATGATTTGCCTGATGTTCATGTCTCAATACTTATTTAAAATCCCCTTTTCCATTGGGGTATTCCCTTCCTTCATCCATAAGGGCAATGGTCCTTCCATTAGATAATGATTAAAAAACTGTTCAAGTCTGATGTTAAAATCCAGCCGATTCTGCCATTTAACAGGCCAATGCGGTTCACCATTATAATTTAGCAACCATACAGGTTTCCCAAGCCTCCGCATCGCCATATAATATTCTATGCCCTGTTCCCAGGGTACCGCTGCATCTTCATCATTATGCATGATAAGCACCGGTGTAGTGACTTTGTCCAACTGGTATAATGGGGAATTAAAATGATACATCGATGGGTTTTCCCAAAGTGTCTTTCCGATCCGGGATTGTGTTTTTTCATATTGGAACATCCTGCTCATCCCGGTTCCCCACCTTATGCCTCCATAGGCACTTACCATATTGACAACAGGTGCGCCTGCTTCAGCACATTTGAATCTTCCTGTTTTTGTCAGTATGTAAGCAATCTGATATCCTCCCCAACTATGGCCTTGAAGGGCCATCAGTGTACTGTCGATGAATCCTTGTCTGACCAACGCATCAACCCCGGAATTCACTGTAAGGTAACAATCTTCACCAGGTTGTCCCAGGGTATATATAATGTCAGGATTGAAAATAACATAACCGATATTAGTATAGTAGGTATAATTTATGGATGAACGATGCGCCTGAGGGGCCCGATGTTGATTAAAATCATCAGAACTACGCTCATAAAAATTGACAATGAGTGGATATTTTTTATTCGGATCAAAATCAGGCGGTAAAAATAACATACCATTCCTTTCTGCACCTTTGGTATCAACCCATTTCAAAAGTTTATTACTTCCCCAGCTATATTCTTTTTGTTGAGGATTGGCTTCAGAAATATTCAACACACGGCTCATTAGGGTATCTGATAAAAGTAAATCAGGAAAAAGATCGAAATTCTGTTTGGTAAAAATGATATCCGGTGACTTTTTGGCTTTGGTGACTACTTTGCTGAATGCATATTCCCCTTCGGCCATGATATTAATTCTACCGGATTTAAAGTCAAGCGTAGCATACGATTCTGTTTTGGATTTTTCATTGAATACATGGAGCATCATTGGAACTGCAGGGTCTATAAATTCCAATTCACTACTAAGTTTAATATATTTGTATCTGAGTTTTTTAAGTCGCCCGTCGGTGAACGCAATATTGGACATGGGGTCATCCGGAGAGATTTTCCAGATGTCATATTTGTCATAAATGAGAATTGCCTTATCTTCTTTGAGCCATCCGGCCACCCCATGATCACCGGGTAATTGCGGGATATCATTTTCTTCATCATAAAAAGCAGTAAGAGATTTATCCCCAAGAAATCCAAGTTTCATTTTAGCAATATCGTAATATTTCCACAATGAATCGGGTCGGTTATACCAATATATATATTTGCCTGCCGGTGAAAAATCCGGCATATCAGATTGGCCTTCTGCAATGAGCGTTGAGGTATTATTCAACAAATCATATAAAAAAATATCTTTTTTGACATCACCAAGCCAGGTCACGGATTTTCGATACGGCAGGGTTCTGATTAGTAAGACATATTTCCCGTCTCCCTTCAACGATACAATGCTCTTATCAAACTCAGGGCTTTCCAGTTGATCCAACTTGTTGCTTTCCAAATCAAATATGGCAGTATAAGCCTTTTTTTTGTCTTCTTCCAGATTGGATTCCATCTGAGTATATAACCATGGTGTATCGTGATGCCAAATTTCCACATTGACTATTTCATCATCGAGCATCATGGTATCTTTTTCAGGCACCGGTGGAGTTGTACCGAAAAATAACTTTTTGCCCGATTCCGAAAACGTGATTTTTTTATCATCACTTATCAACCAATCCGCGGTTTTAAATGAAGATTCCTGTCCTGCAATTCGTTGAGCCAACGAGTCAGAGGTAGAATACAAAAACAGGCTGAATGGTTTTTTGGTTAGAACTGATTTTTCTTCCAGTCCAAGAAACGCGAGTTTATCTCCTTTTTTATCCCAGGATAATTGTTTCACCTGAGAAAGTTTTTTGCTGATCAGTTTTGATTCTTTTGTTTCAAGGTCATGATAATACACCTGATATCCGGCAATACTATCACCGGTACACCGGCTATACACCAACAAAGGCACCTCTTCTGCCAAAAGAAAATCTTTAACGTTTTTTATAGTGTCTTCCTTGCCAGTATACAGTTTTCTGATGATGATGGTTTGGACATCACAAACAGGTGTTTTGGGTTTTTCCTTTTTAGTGCTATCCTGTGCTTCTTTTTGTTTTGATTTTACATAAACACAATAGCCGCCGTATTTTATTGGCAATACAAATGAAGATACTTTTTCAATGACCTGTGTCTGTTGGGTGACTACATCAAAGACAGACAGGCTGTCCGAAGGTAATTTGTCTTTAGCTGTTTTTTTTCTTTTCAATGTTCTAAGACTGTCATCAGACAATCCGTGAGTAAAGATTACAAATCTGCCTGATACATCTACCTCTGCACTCTTCACCCTATTGAATGCAATGGTAGTATGATTGACTTTATAATATACACAAAGTTTTTTATCCCCGGTTTCCTTTTCCAGGGTATATATGATAGTATTAGCTGAATCAGACATCTTTACATTTTTGATAGTATTCCATTCGTTATAAACCCTGGGTGTCATTTTTTTCAGTGTCTGAGCAATAGATACTGACTGAAAAAGGTACATACATCCTAATAAAAGGATAATCTTTTTAAACATTGACCGGTGAATGTCACTTTCTATCATATTATTGTATTTTTGTATAGGTTTTGTTGGTTTTATAAACAGAACTACATATGGAAGGGTAAAAATATAAAAATTAAAATAAATACAGATACATGATAAATATAGGATTGATAGCTCATGACGGCAAAAAACCTGAAATGGTATCCTTTGTATTAGGCAATAAAACATTTCTGTCAAAAACTAAGATTTACGCCACCGGGACAACAGGAGGTCATATAGCTAAAGAAGGATTTGATGTGGAATGTCTTCTGTCAGGGCCAAAGGGAGGAGATGCTCAGATAGCCGCCTTACTGGCTACCGGATATATTGATGTTGTTATTTTTTTCCGTGATCCTCTGGACAAACATCCACACGAACCGGATGTGCAAATGCTGATGAGGCTTTGTGATGTACATAATATCCCACTCGCTACGAATCCAAAAACAGCATATTATATTTTGAAAGGTATAGAAGCAGAAATGATCAGAGAAGCAAAGATAAGGAAGTGAAAACCGAAGATTTTAAAGTCATCTCCGGTACAATACCTCACAAACCGGGGGTTTATCGTTTTCTGAATGAAGAAGATGTTATACTCTATGTAGGTAAAGCAAAAAGTCTGAAAAACAGACTGACCTCTTATTTTGGAGAAAAAAAACATCAGCAATACAAGACGACTTTGCTCACGCGAAATTCATCAAGGATTGAATTTACAGTAGTAGAGACTGAACATGATGCATTGTTGCTTGAAAGTTCCTTCATCAAAAAATTTCAACCCCGATATAATGTAAGTCTGAAAGACGGGAAAACCTATACCTACATTTGTATAAAAAATGAACGATTCCCACGTGTATTTTTCACAAGGAGGGTCATCAGAGACGGCTCTTCTTATTTTGGGCCATATACTTCCAAATACCGTGTCAACATACTGCTTGAAATCATTAAGAAGTTATTCACCTTACGAACCTGCTCGCTGAATCTGTCGAATGATAATATCACTAAAGGAAAATTCAGAGTGTGCCTGGAGTATCATATAAAAAACTGTTTGGGACCCTGCGAAGGACTGGAGACGGAATCCGCTTACAATTATAAAATCGAACAGGTTAAAAATGTATTGAGAGGCAATTTCGTTCAGGTGAAGAAGTACATTACTGATCAGATGAAAACCCACGCCGAACATCTGGAATTTGAAAAAGCCCAAATACTGAAAGAGAAATTGATAGTTTTTGAAAATTATCAATCGTCTTCTATGGTAGTCAGTGTTACCATCAGAGATGTGGATGTCTTTGCTATAACCAAAGATAGCCAAATGGCTTACGTCAATTACTTAAAGGTCATCAATGGGGCATTGGTTAATACTGATATTACAGAGCTGGTGATGAATCTTGATGATCAGATTGAAGATTTGTTATCTTTTGCTATTCCTGTTATAAGAGAAAAATTTAACAGTATTGCCCCGGAAGTGATTGTCCCGGTCGACATTATTTTACCGGATGAGAAAATTCTGATCACCATACCACAAAGAGGCGATAAAAAGAAACTCCTTGAACTGGCTGAAAAAAATATTGACTATTTCATCATGCAAAAGAAAAGGGATGAAATCAGTCATCAAAAGAAAATATCATCGTCAGAAAGAATCCTTACTACGCTCAAAAAGGATCTTCAGATGGATTTGATGCCACTCCACATAGAATGTTTTGACAATTCAAATATTCAGGGCACAAATCCGGTTTCCAGTTGTGTCGTCTTCAAAAATGCCAAACCCAGCAATAAGGATTACAGACATTTTAAAATAAAAA
>JACMLK010000274.1 GCA_014379665.1 Saprospiraceae bacterium
ATCAATAAAAAAGCAAAAGAATCTATAGCTACCAAAGCAAAAAGTAATGATTTGATATCTGCTGCTGAAAAACAAAGATCTGATTATGTTCAAATGATACAAATGGCCTTACAGAGTGCCGGATGGAACCTCATTATTAAATATCCTGAAAATCACCTAAATTAATTATTAATATGGCAATTTCGAGATATTTAATATGTGTATTCTTATGGATCGTGCCCTATCTGATTTTCCCGCAAAGCACGCTTAAAAAAGATCTGAATCCCAAAGAGCTTAAACTCTTCAATGATGCTAAAATATCTGCTCAAAACGGCAATTACGAAAAAAGTAATAATCTGTTTGAAAAGTTGCTTCGCAGTAAACCATCATTTACGGAAGGTATACTTAGACTGGCAAGCAATTATTATTCATTACTCGATAGAGAAAAGGCAGAAACTTTGTTCACATTTGCAATTTCCTTGGATCCGGAATACGATCCTGAGATGTACTACTCTCTGGCCAAAATACAAATGGAAAATAAAAATTATAAGGATGCAGCCGAGAACTTTGATAAATATGTAATCCGACAAAAAGAAAATAAAATAAAATCAGACAGAGCAAGCTCCCTAAGGGATAATATGTTGTTCATCTATGATGCGTTAAAAAATCCTGTTCCATTTGAACCGATATCTTTAGGTCCCAATATAAATACCGTTCATTCAGAATATTCACCCAGTTTATCTATGGATGGTAATACATTAATATTTACCCGAAATTTAGGACAAGAAGATTTTTATGTAAGTATGAGGGATACCATTGGATTTACCCAAGGCTCACCACTTACAGGAATGAATACCGTCCAAAATGAAGGTGCTCATTCAATTTCTGCGGATGGTAAATTTATGGTGTTTACCTCCTGCGACAGAAAAGATGCTTACGGTAGTTGTGACCTGTATTATTCACTGTGGTCAAATGGCAAATGGACAATCCCAGTTAATATGGGACACAAAGTGAACTCTGCCGCCTGGGATACTCAACCCACACTCTCGTCAGATGGTCGAACATTGTATTTTTCAAGTAACAGATTGGGCACGCACGGTGGTTCAGATATCTGGATGACTTACAGAAATGAAAAAAATGCGTGGGTGGAACCTGTAAACCTGGGGCCTGTAATTAATACAGCGGGTAATGAGGAGACCCCATTCCTACATGCAGATGGACAGACGTTATATTTCAGATCCAATGGGAGGCCGGGGATGGGAGGTTTTGATATTTATATTAGCAGAAGAGATCTTGAAATTGAACAATGGGGGGAACCCGTAAATATAGGTTATCCTATCAATACGGAAGGAGCTGAAGGTGGTTTTATTGTTTCTTTAGATGGTTCCAAAGCATTTTTTGCAAGTGATAATGACATTAAATCAGGTGTTAAACTCAATCAACTGGATTTATTTTCATTTGATCTTTATGAAGCGGCGCGTCCAAAGTCAACTACATTTGTAAAAGGAAACATAACTGATGGGGTTACCGGAAAATCGCTTAAAGCAAATGTGACCATAAAAGACCTGAAATCCGGCAAAAATGTTTTCCAAGTCAAAACTGGAGACGACGGTTATTTTATTGGCGGCGTAACTGTTGGCCACAATTATGCATGTATTGTCGAAAAAGAAGGATATATTTACTATACCGATAATTTTGATATGACAGACGTTAAGGTACTCTATGAACCTTACTTTCTGAATATCAAATTGACTCCTGTGCCAAAGAAAGATACCATAATTAATAGCAAGCCAATAGTACTCCGAAATATTTTCTTCAGATCAGGTTCAGCAGAATTGCTACCCGAATCAGATCACGAAATAGCATTACTTTCGGGAATGTTAAAAGAAAATCAGGTCATTAAAATTCTTATAACAGGACATACAGACAATGTTGGTAATGATGGAGACAATCTTATTTTGTCCCGTCTTAGGGCTAAATCAGTATCGGACGCACTTGTTAAATCAGGAATTGATTCATCCCGGATTACGTCCGAAGGAAAAGGAGAAATATGGCCTATAGATTCCAACGACACAGAAACCGGACGTCACAATAACCGAAGGACGGAATTTGTTATATTGAATAGCAAACTATAATTAATTGGAATACAATTATTTACGTTTAGATTTATTTACAATAGTTCCGTTATTTGGCCTGGGTCTGGGGTTGTTTGCTGTGTTTTTGTTCTGAGGATTTGGTTTGTTCCTGTTTCTGTTTTGCGGTTTGAATGTATTTACGTTTGAATTTGGCAGGTTGTTTTTTGTAACCACAGCTATAGTATGATCATCGTCCACAGATAGTTTGTTTCCGGACATCACAGACAGATCAGAAATAATAATATCATCACTCACAAAATGCTCTTTATTCCAGGTTCTGTAAGAGAGCTTCATATAAGAAAGAATAGTTTCAACAAATCCTTGTTTTATCGGGCCATCTTCCATATTTAGCGCCTTATCAATCATCACCCTGATATTATAACCATAATGCCTCCAGTTGAACTCATGCTGCGGGTATGGAACTGTTGAAGGTCTGAACGTATTATCTTCTTCGGATGGCGCATCTCCGTATGGATGTTCGACATCCAATTCATAATCTGCCATTTTAAATACGTGTCTCCAAAGTTTTTGTTTGTATTCCAGGACATTTTTTGTCTGAGGATTCAATTGATTAATTAACTCGACAATAGATTCAATTACCTTTTGTCGTTCATCCTTGGTTTCCAGCGTTTTCGCATATTGTACTAATTTCTGCACACTCCTGCCATATTCTGAAAATATCAAATTATTCCTGGTTGAGTTATATTCTAGACTTAACGACTTTTTCATAAGTTAAATTTATTTTGGATAAGTTTATTCTACCGTTACTGATTTTGCCAGATTTCTGGGCTGATCCACATCACAACCTCTCATAACTGCTATATGATAAGCAAGCAGCTGAAGGGGAATTACAGACAATAAGGGAGTGAGGGGTTCTTCTGTTTCAGGTATTTCAATACAATAATCAGACATTTCTTTTATTTTAATATCACCTTCCGTCACGATAGAAATGACTATTGCTTTTCTGGCTTTCACTTCTTGAATATTGCTGGCTACTTTATCATACGCCGATTTATTTGTGGCTATGATAATTACCGGCATATATTCATCTATTAAAGCGATAGGACCGTGCTTCATTTCAGCAGCCGGATAACCCTCCGCATGTATATATGATATTTCCTTCAGTTTTAAAGCTCCCTCGAGCGCTACCGGAAAATTATAACCTCTACCCAGATATAAAGCATTATTTACATCCTTTATCTCACCCGCAATAAATTTAATTTTTTCATTTTGGAGTAAGACTTTTTCAACTTTGGAAGGAATATTATCCAGAGCATATGCCAGTTGTCTGAAATAATCTTCAGAAATAGTACCGCGTCTGTGACCGAGATTTAGGGCCATTAAAGTCAGTACTGTTAGCTGGCTGGTGAAGGCCTTGGTTGATGCGACACCAATTTCCGGCCCGGCGTGCGTATAAGAACCACAATCAGTGATTCTGGCAATCGATGAACCCACCACATTTACAATACCATAAACCAGTGCCCCTTTTTCTTTTGCCAGCTCCACTGCCGCAAAGGTGTCTGCAGTTTCGCCTGATTGAGAAATTGCAATGACCACATCATCTGTGTTGATAATAGGGTTTCTATACCTTAGTTCAGAGGCATATTCAACTTCAACAGGAATACGCGCCAACTCTTCAAAAATATATTCTGCTACTAATGCCGAATGCCAGGACGTACCGCATGCTGCAAAAATTATTCTTTTAGCATTGATTATTCTGTTAATATACTGTTGCATTCCACCCACCAATACCCATCCATCATGTGGATCTATTCTGCCTCTCATACTTTCACGTATGGTGGTTGGTTGCTGATAAATTTCTTTTAGCATGAAATGTTCAAATCCTTCTTTTTCCAGTTCTTCCAATTTTAGGTCAAGTTCCTGGACAACCGGTTGTTGAATTTCATTGTTAAGGTTGATAATTTCATAGTTGCCATTTTTATGAATAGTAACTATTTCCTCGTCGTTAAGATAAACTACTTTATTCGTATATTTTATAATTGGTGAAGCGTCAGATGCAAGAAAATATTCATCTTCTCCCAATCCCAATACCAGCGGACTTGATTTACGGGCACCTACAATGATGTCAGGGTTTTCTTTATCAATGACCACTATTGCATAAGCCCCAACCGTTTTTTCAAGGGCACTTCTCACAGATTGGCTCAGGCTTAAATTTCCCCTTTTTTGATATTCCTCTATCAGGTGAACTAAAACTTCTGTATCAGTTTCACTCTTAAATGTATGACCAATTTCTGAAAGAGCTTTTTTTAAAGTTGAATAATTTTCAATAATACCATTGTGAATTAAAGCCAGTCTTTCATTCCCGGATAAATGGGGGTGAGCATTAAGATCATCGGGTTTGCCATGAGTAGCCCACCGGGTATGGCCTATACCTACACTTCCGGAAACATCTTTTTCTTTAGCGGCAGCTTCAAGTCTCGATACTTTCCCTTTCTTCTTAAATGTTTTTATCACCCCATTTAGTATAGAAATTCCGGCACTGTCATACCCCCTATATTCCAACCTCCTCAGACCTTCCATAATAATGGGATAGGCTTGCTGTGTCCCTATATAAGCTACAATTCCGCACATACTGATAAATTTTTTAAATTTTAGTATAACTTACTTTAAGTTTCATTGGATACGAACTATGTTTTGCGCCATAAAAAACTGCCCTCCTTGAAGTTTCAGATTCATTCAATACACCTAAATACAGATCTGAATTATATGTTTTATCTTTAACAGCTCTTTTAATATGATTGGTTATATTCATACGATAAGATTTTAAAGTGCCCGTTCCTTGAGATACTCCGCCAAACACATCGGTAATATATAATCCACTGCTAATTAATTGTGCCACATCTGGAATCAGCTCAAAACCTCCTTCCGTTTTTTTGCGACTGGCAATCAGCTGTAGCGGCGTGGTATATGTCCCGTTTTGTCCCGGTAAGTCAGCCACAAATACTTCCAACTCAACTTTATTAATCAACTTGTCATCTAAAAAAGAAAGATCATTAAAATGCACAAAAGTTTTGACACCACCCATCGCCTGAAGATATGTAAGACTATCACCTTTGGAAGGATTATTTATTACATCTTCTACAATAGATCCTGATATGTCATGGACAAACCTGTTGATAGTTGTGGGATTTATAAGATATTGATACTCCTTTCTGGTAGTATCACCCACAGTGTAATACATAATAAGCTTATTTACCGCATTCTGCGTGTTCAAAGCATTGTTGGAAAAATTAAAACCAACTATCGACGGATTACTTAAAGGGGTGGATTTCAAATAAAACCCTTTAATAAAATCCACAAAAGCAGTATCATTACTGGCCGCGCCACTATTATTCAGTAATAAAGTTCCAAAATTATCATCCAGCCTTAATCTCATTTGAGGGGCCAATTTTATTATCTTTCTTGTAACATGGTCCAAAATACTAACTGAATCTTTAGGCCTGGTAACTAATGATGTTTCTACCAATGGTACGGAGTTATATCCAAGATTTATATCTGAGTAAAAAGTGTCTGTTTCAGCAAACATTTCAGTAAGCTGAAATAACTCAATTTTATGAGCAGCATTTTGATTGGCATATGTAGCCAAGGTATCATAAAGTAATACCAGTACCAGGGAATCAAATTTTAACGGTGCTGTGTTGAGATGATAATTTGGCTTAGTGCTTTGCAGTTCATGGCTTAAATATATTTCTGCAGAAACTTTTCCAAAAATATTATCATTAAGTTGGCCCAAAAGATATGTTCTGTAATCAACTGATGGCCGGTGAGTGACCAACCTTTCTCCGGCTATGGTCTGACTTCTCATGCTCAAAGAGTCGGTGTATCCCAGATTTAGTTTTTCGTCTTCTAATAATTCACTCCCTACTAAAATTGGATCCTGGCAACCCATATTTAAAATTAAAATCAAAAACATGACCCACCCAAGACTTCTCCATTTAATATTCCCCATTCTTTAGTCTGATATTTTTATATTTCCAAAAGCTTTTTGTAAAATTGAATTGATGATTTAGCAGAAGCATCAATGTCGTCTTCAAAAGTCTGAACCGGCAATGAAAATTCCTCCCCGTATTTAACAACGATATCATTTGACGATTCGTTTCCTGAAATAATTCCATCGGTAAAATTTAAAGCCCCTAAATCGAGATTTATCCCACTACTATCTTTAAAAACATTTAGGTCCTCAATTTCAAGATCATTAATAGCAGCAATATTCAGAAACTTATCATCAAACGAATGTCCCAATTCATTATTGTACACCGAGTATATAATTTTAGCATCCTGGAATACCGGATCGTTTTTATAGGCTTTTTTCATATACAAAGGTACCAGACTGGTTATTTGTCCATGTAAATGTACAATATCCGGTGCCCAACCAAATTTTTTTACTGTCTCCATAACGCCTTTACAGAAAAAAACAAGTCTTTCCTGATTGTCTGTAAAAGGGACATTATTGTCATCCTGAAAAACAGCCTTCCTTTTGAAAAATTCCTCATTATCCAGAAAATATACCTGCAATCTTGCTCCGGGTAATGAAGCAACTTTAATAATCAAAGGATAATCTTCGTCATCTACAATAATATTCATTCCTGAAAGCCGAACCACCTCATGTAATCTATGTCTTCTTTCATTTATAATTCCAAATTTTGGCATAAGTACCCTCAATTCAAATCCTTCATCCATGGCATACTGAGGTATTTTTCTAGCTAAATCAGAAAGTAGTGAAATTTCAGTATATGGGTTTAATTCCTGTGTAACAAAAAGAACTTTCTTTTTACTCATAGTAGGAAATAATTGATTAATTGAAATATTTAAAAATGTGCGCAAAGATAATACAAATTTTTTGATAATTATATTATAAATGAGTCTGAAACATCAAAAACTCTGAAAATCAATAAAATATGACATTACCTATATCATTCCAGCCATGATTTGTGCACACAGAATGGCTCCATATGTACCCAGGGCATAACCTAAAACCGCCATGAGGACCCCTACCGGAGCTAAAGCAGGACTGAAAGCGGAAGCGACTATCGGAGCAGAGGCTGCACCACCAATATTAGCCTGACTTCCAACAGCAATAAAGAAAAAAGGTGCTTTAAT
The DNA here is from genome assembly GCA_014379665.1 of Saprospiraceae bacterium. Classification (GTDB taxonomy): domain Bacteria; phylum Bacteroidota; class Bacteroidia; order Chitinophagales; family Saprospiraceae; genus OLB9. The sequence continues at coordinate 7,236 of JACMLK010000274.1, forward strand.
AATCCAGCCTACTATCAGAAGTACTAAGACATGTGTTAACATCCAAATCAAACCGATAAGAAATAATCCGGCATTATCAAAAACTTCACTCAAATTCATTTTCATTCCAATAGTGGCTACCAAAATATAAATAAAAACAGATCCCCACTTGGAGGCACCATATCCTTCCACTTGTTTTAATTTAGTAAAAGACACAATCAATCCAATGGTTGTCGCATATAAAACTATCCAAAAGAAATCACTGTTTAAAGCCGAAAGTTTATATTCATTAAGCCAGGTTTCATTGGTTCTCATCACCGGCATAGTGATATCTGCCAAAAGATGCGATAACCCAACACCACTAAATCCAACCATCATTAATATAATCAATTCTTTTGCAGAAGGATTTTTCTCCACGCTCAACTGATAACTGGCTATTTTGTTTTTAAGTGATTCAATCGCTGTATTATCGGCTCCCATCCATCTATCTATTTTGTCTGAGATACCTGCACCATATAAAAGGAATCCCATCCAGACATTGGCCAATATGACATCAATCACCAACATAGTCCCAAACAAGTCATCATTGACCTGATAAATTTCTTTCATAGCAGTCTGATTTGCACTACCCCCAATCCAACTCCCGGCAAGTGTGGACATACCCTTCCAAAGGTCATCAGGTGCTGTTATGATAATATTCGGAAATACATTATTTGCAAAGTAAAAAGCAACCGGACCACCTAATATCACACCAAAAGTAGCTGCAAAAAACATGATAAGTGCTTTTGGTCCAAGCCCCAACAGACCTTTCAGATCAATACTCAGGCATAAAAAAATTAAACTGGCAGGAAGAAGATATCTGGATGCCGTTTTATACAGTTGGGATTCATCTCCGGATATTAAGTTTAATGGCCAGTTAAGTAAAGCCGGTATAAAATAACAGAGTAACAACGGGGGTAAGAATGTGTAAATTTTTTTCCATATCTTTTGTTCCAGTGAGGATGTATAAAAAACAAAAGCCAATGATAACATAAGCAACCCAAGAACAATGGCATCATTTGTGAACACAGGATTAACGCCCAATACTATATTCATTCCCTTAAAATTTGGTTGAAAGATAGGGCAGTTTTATAATTTATTCCGAATAATATTACATTGAATATGATTTTGAAATAAACAATACAAATTCGACCAATAAAAAAGGATTGACTATAATCAAAGTTTATAGCTTAGTCCAAGTGTATAGTAATTTTGAATATCGGTGATTTCCTGCTCGCTATATCTTAAACCAAATTCCAATCCAACTCCTATATTCTTAAATAAATTAAATCCGAACCAATTTGTCCAGGTTCCATTGTGAAGTGACGGCTCATTACTTTTGTAACTCAGAAATCCTGAAATGTTTGATCTCAGATTAATTCCTTTGTAAGTGGTATGATAATCTCCTGCCAATTTACAACCTAATGAAGAAGTAAATTGTGCGTCGTTCTTGGAAAAAATGAAGTTATAATTTAATGGATGAAGGACAAATACAAGATTTCTGACTGGAGTTAAAGTAAACCCAATACCCAGATCCAGATATCCTGGATTATTAAAACTGCTGATTTTTACACCCGAAGTATCAGGATACTTCAATAATGATGAACGATATTCCCCAAGTGCAGAAATAGCAATATTTTTGGTCAGGTTGTATCCATATAATGAAGATAAATTCAACACATCAGCTATTGGTTCAAAACTTGAAGGTTCTTCTCCTGAAATTCTTTTATCAATTTTTTGCCACCCAAGATTTAAACTGCCGGCATTCCTCCAGAAGTATTTTTCATCTATCTTATTGGCAAATACATTAAAACTCACCCTGATAGAACTGGATCTCGCATCTTTAAGTTCTCCGGCTGAAAACCAATTACTTCTGCCTAAAAAGTCTGCCCCAACCAATCCAAAGGCACCTGAATACCATCCCGGGAATGTCGCAATTTTTGCATTAATAGCATCAATTTCTGCTTTTAAGGCATCAGCCTGCGCAATGACAGGAATGGCTTTTACTTCAGCTTCAGCTTTCTGTTTTTTTAATTCTTCTAAAGATTGGGTATAAGTTATTCCTGTGCTGAAGAGGATAATGATAATGGTTAAAATGTCTTTCATAAATTAAAATTTTAAAATTGAAAATACAAATATATATTTGTCATTGCTTTTAAAAAAACGAATAAC
>JACMLK010000275.1 GCA_014379665.1 Saprospiraceae bacterium
CGTATTTCCAACCAAATTGTCCTGCGTAACCTACGAATACAACCGCCGAGAAATATGAGGTCCCATAAGCAAAGGCTGATAGCCTACATTGAATGCAACTTTATTTAAAGGTCCGTAATAACTATACGTCTCCTGCGGTGGATGCATCAGGTAATGTTCCTGAATCCACCTTCCACCTAAAGGATGCAGCCCAACAGAAAAGAAAAAAGAAGCTCCAAGATAAAGCAAAGACATCCAACCAAAGAAGTACACTAACAAAATATTAAAGCTTATAACAGCTACGGAATCTATCCAAACCCAAATACTCGTAAATTGAATTTCTTTAAGTCTCGGTGGTCTGGTCAGCTGAAAAACAGGAAAAAACAATAACCAGACAGCTTTTCCGAAAAAAGAATTACCAATTAATTTTGCTTCCCAGACACTTGGTATATCAGCATCTATTTCATAATGGCCTTGAAAAGCGTGATGTTTGAGATGATATTTCCTGAACTGAACTGAGCTGGGCAAAGCGAGAGGTAAATCACATAAAATACCCGCCCAAATATTTGCCATCCTGCTTTTGAATACCATATTATGTGTACATTCATGTATCAAAGTAAACAAGGCATGATTGCAAAAAGCACCAATAGCATAGGCACTGATAAGTACCAGCCACCAACTTTGATTTCTCAATATCACCGCCATTAGGATCTGAAAAAAAACTATGGCCAAAATATACAGAAAAGTAGAAGGATTGCGTCCCATGAGCGACTTTATCTCAGGATACTTTTTAATAATTTCTCTGGTCCGTTGAATATGTGGTTCAGGGCTTTCAGAGAAATTGAATTTATTTTGCATAATCAGGAATTGTGAAAGGAGGACAAAGGTAAATAAATTATAATTACTTTATTTCCTATCTTCCGGATTTGTCAATATATTTTACTTTGAACAAATTTAAAAAGTTGTCATATTTTGTCTGTTACCGATATATAGAGTCATAATCGTCACAATTCATCATCAAGTCATCTGTCTGATGAAATGGTAAAAAAATGTACCTTTGCGGCAAAATTTGTAAGAATATGCTTTCTACACAGAATATTTCTCTCCAATATGGTAAAAGAATCATCTTTGATGAAGTTAACGTTACTTTTAAGGAAGGTAATTGTTATGGAATCATAGGGGCAAACGGTGCAGGAAAATCTACATTCATGAAAATTCTGGCAGGAACGTTAGAAGCTAACAAAGGTAGTGTACATCTCGAACCGGGTAAGAGAATGGCGGTTCTAAAACAGAATCATTTTGAATTTGACAATGTGACAGTTTTGAATACTGTCCTGATGGGCCACCAAAAGCTTTGGAAGGTTATGTTGGAAAAAGATGCCATCTATATGAAAGAAGATTTTTCAGAGGCAGATGGTATTAAAGCTTCAGAACTCGAAGAAGAATTTGCTGAAATGGATGGATGGAATGCAGAATCCTCTGCTGCCAATCTACTTAGCGGAATTGGCATCAGCGAAAGTGAACATTACAAGTTGCTCCATGAATTGGATGGAAATCAAAAAGTAAGGGTTCTCCTTGCTCAGGCATTATTTGGAAATCCGGATGTGTTGATACTCGATGAGCCTACCAATGATCTGGATCTTCATACGGTCAGTTGGTTGGAAGATTTTCTTCTGGATTTCAAAAATACAGTACTTGTTGTATCGCATGACAGGCACTTTCTTGATACTGTTTGTACACACATAGCAGATATAGACTACAGCAAAATAAACCTTTTTACAGGCAATTATACTTTCTGGTACGAATCCAGTCAGCTTGCATTAAGACAAAAGCTAAATGCCAATAAAAAAGCAGAAGAAAAGGTAAAAGAATTGCAGGCTTTTATAGATCGGTTCAGTGCCAATGCCTCCAAATCCAAGCAGGCCACTTCACGTAAAAAAATGCTTGAAAAAATTAATATTGAAGATATCAAACCATCTTCCAGAAAATATCCCGGTATTATATTTAAGCAGGCACGGGAGGCAGGAAAAGAAATATTGTCCATTAAAGGTCTCAACTACAAGATTCATGGAGAATATCTGATTAAAGACCTGAGTTTTAATGTTCATAAAGATGATAAAATCAGCTTTATATCCAGAAACAGTTTGGCTACTTCTGCTTTATATCAGATATTGGCAGGTGAATTAAAACCTGATTCCGGAATTATAGAATGGGGACAGACCATTACGACTTCCTACCTTCCAAATGAAAATGAATCTTTTTTCGCTACTGAGCCGATGAATCTGATCGACTGGCTCAGACAGTATTCCAAAGAAAAAGATGAAGCCTATATCAGAGGATTTTTGGGTAAAATGCTGTTCTCAGGAGAAGAAACTTTCAAAATGTCCAATGTGCTTTCCGGTGGTGAAAAAGTGAGATGTATGTTATCCAGAATGATGCTCACTGAAGCCAATGTGCTGATGCTCGACGAACCGACCAATCACCTGGACCTTGAAACCATCACCACACTTAATAATTCACTGGTGAATTTCAACGGCAATGTACTTTTTACTTCCCGTGACCACACATTCACTCAAACGGTTGCCACCCGTGTTATTGAGATTGGTCCCAAAGGTTTTCTTGACAAGCTCAAGACTTTTGATGAATACATAGATGATAAAGATGTGGAAAACCAAAGGAAAATGATTTACTGACAATCTGACTATTCCGTGCTATCTTTTATTATTCCTGCAGTGTAAGATGTGTTACTTATGCATTTTTATATTAATCTATAATATATTCACTATTTTGTAGTTGTAAATAAAAATTGTAATTTTGCGTTTTATTTGCTTTAGAGTATGTTTAAAATTCCATCATTTGTCTGCAAGCGCTTTCGCTCAAACATGAAAATTTAA
>JACMLK010000276.1 GCA_014379665.1 Saprospiraceae bacterium
GCAGCGCCTGATGTTATGGGACCATTGGCAGCTTCTCCTATTACTTTTGCTTTTACCCTATGCGCATTTTCTTCTGTGATCACGGATTCGAGGGCTGCAGGAACCAGAATATCACACTCTATACTAATCCAATCTCCTCTTTCCTTGAGAGATGTGGTGCCCGGCAATCCTAAGATTGTGCCATGCTCTTTTCTGAAGGCGAGTGCCGCTTCCATATCAATCCCTTTTTCACTATACACGGTACCTTCCATCTCTGAAAGACCGATAATTTTGACATCTCCTTCTGCCTGAGAAATCAGACCTGAATACGAACCCACATTACCCATGCCTTGTATGACCATGGTTTTGCCGCCGATTCCTTTGGAAGTACCAATACGTTTCAGGAGTTTTTCATCGTTGAAGACTTCCCTTAACCCATAATATACACCTCTTCCTGTAGCTTCTGTTCTGCCACTGATGCCATTTTGTCTCACAGGTTTTCCGGTTACACATCCCGCAGCATCGATCTCACCGCCTTTAAATGTCTGGTAAGTATCCAGAATCCATGCCATTTCGCGTTCGCCGGTACCATAATCAGGAGCAGGAACATCCACACTTGGTCCGATAAAGTTTTTTCGTATTAACTCCACAGTATATCTTCTGGTGATACGTTCCAGTTCTTCTTCCGTGTATGCTCTAGGACTTACTTTTACACCACCTTTAGCGCCTCCGAATGGCACATCAACAATGGCACATTTGTATGTCATAAGTGCTGCAAGTGCCATCACTTCATCCTGATTTACCATATGACTGAATCGTATACCCCCTTTGGTAGGTAATCTGTGATGACTGTGCTGCACTCTATACGCTTCAATCACCTGATATGATTCGCCGATTTTGACAGGAAAATTCATTTGGTAGATTGCATTGCACACTTTAATCTGTTCCAATAATCCGGGATGAATATTGGTATGTGCCGCCGCTTTATCAAAATTGCGGTTCACGCTTTCAAAAAACTTTGCTTGTTTACTGCTCATTATTTATTTGATTTTCTAATTTGGTTAGTTTTCGATCCAATCGATATAAAAAAATAGTAATGCCTATGAAAATGACCGCTATCACCGCTACCACACTGTAAATTTTTCCCGTACTTCTGAGAAAATCCAGAGAATCACCCTGCGCTTTTGCAGGTACGATCCAAAGTATATGAATCAAAGTCAAAGATAAAAACTTCTTCATTATAATTTATTTATTGGTTTTTCAATAATATTTTTTCTTTCAATCTCTCATATCTCGTCAGTAATTCGGACATCCATAACCCCAATAAAATCAGGGCTATAATAGAAGGGTAAAAAAATAATCTTAATGTGTGATCCAAGTCCTCTCCTCCTAGAGCAGGGTTACCACCATTGCCCGGATGCAGGCTGTCTGTGAGCCGTGGGATCACAAAAACCAAAGGTATTAGCGCCAAAAAAGCAAATATTGCATAAGATGCAGAAATTTTGGCCCTTCGGTCATAATCAGAAGAAGAACCTCTGAGTACCAGATATGCCAAATATATCAGCATAGCTACCGCTGTCATGTTGAGTTTGACATCGGTAGTCCAAAATGTATTCCATGTGAATTTTGCCCAAACAGATCCTGTAATCAAACCAAAAATTCCATACATAATGGCAATTCGATGATAAGATGAAGAGAGAATGTCATGATCATATTCACGTGTGATCAGATATTGAATAGCGTGATATACGCCAAGAATGAGCAAAACAAACATTGCAAACCATAGAGCCACATGGAAAAAAGTATTTCTGATGGTTTCGTTCAGTATATTTCTGAATGGAAATTTTGTACCTTTAGCTTCATGTAAATTCTCCAAGGAGCCCAGTAACCAATCTGATGAATCCGGTGCTATCGAATCATTAACTGTTATAAAAACTGCATTGGGCTGGACAAATACACCATCTATTTCATTATCAATAATAAGCGTGAGCGGTTGGACTTTATCTTTTCCCGGAAAGACGGAAGGGATATGAAATAAAAATTCTGCTGTTCTTTCAGATATTTTTTTAATAGTTTTTGATTTAACGACATGAACAGAATCCAATTTCAACCATGCCCTGAGTTCAGTACATTCGGTAAAATGCGTATTGTAACCTGTGATCATTAAATTCAAAGATTCCCCACTCAGTGCATTTCCCGGAATGACTGATATGATACCAGCTTTGGTTGGAATTGTCATGCCTCCGATCAGCACGTATAAAAATATTAGCACGCCGGCAAATTTCCACCAATAACCTCTCATCTTTTTAAAAAATTCAACAATTAGATAAATTTAATCATGATACTTTATAACAACCCGTTATTTTCAATGCACCGGGTTATGATCTCCATAAACCCGGAAATAATAATAACATCGCTCCCAATAATATACTATCCACGCCCACTAACATCCAAACGTCTTCCATTATGGCAGTATCAGTTAACAGCCGGATGCTCACGGCCGTAATTTTTAATAATAGCAATAAAATAGGAAGCACCAAAGGCAATGCCAGTATCGACATCAAGGTGGAATTGCCCGATTCAGATACCGATATCACGGATACAAATGTAAATACTATAGATATTCCGAATAAACCAAATGCCGCACCGGTTAGAAACAATCCGGTATCTTTCACTGGAAATCCCGTGAATAAACCCATCAATCCAAGAATAATCAGGAAGAGAAAACACAAAAACACAAAATTGTAAAGCAATTTAGCTATGATCAGATCTAAAGGATCAAACAATGTATAATAATATAGGTAAGTTTCTTTTTTTTCCTGAAGAAAACTTTTGACGATCGCATTGAGACCGGCAAATAGCATAATGATCCATATGAGAATGGTCCACTCCCGGGGATTGATGTTATTGAATGATTTAAATATGAGAAAAACAACGGTAGAAGCAAAAAGAAAGATACCAGCCAAGGCAAACTTTTGCCTGAATTCTATCGACAATTCTTTGAGAAAAATATCTTTGACTTTTGTGATGTTCATTAACTCAAATTCGGGCCAAAGGTACAGTTATTTTTGGGTGATTCGGAAAAATTGATGCAGAAGATTAAGTGCCTTTATCAAATCCTATTAAAAAAAATGGCTTCATTTCAATTTTAAACACACTTCAAATAATTTTATCTGCACTTGCACAAATATTATAGGTCAGGAGTGCAAATTCCCGTTATCTTTGGGTGTATAATTAAATCAACCTGTTACAAAATGAAAAACCTTATCTTATTCCTGTTTGCATTACTCGTATTCAATCTTTCCTGTAAATCTAAAAAGGACACAACGGCCCTTCTTGATGTGGCCAAAGACCAGGAAATGCTTGATGAATATTTTATGGCTGCCACAGTTGGTGTAATCTCAGCTGCCGACGAGTTGAAATATGTACTTAAGGAACCTTTGACAAACGATGTTTCTGAAGATGTGCTGCAAAAGGTGGTAACTTTGAGTCCTGCTGTTGCCGGTAAAGTAACCCTTTCTAATAAAACGATCATCACTTTTTCTCCCAATGAGCCATTAATGCCTGACCATACCTATACAGTCAGCCTGGGCCTGATGTCTCTTGGTGAAAAACGGTTTGATAAAAATATTGAATACCAGATCAAAACTTTTGCTCAGGATATGACGGTTAATCGGGAGGGCATTATAATCAATGACGATGCATCGGTATCCATCATACTTGGTGTCAAGACAGCAGATAAAGTATCTATAGACAAACTCAAAGCATGCTTCACAACGGATGCTCCAACTATTGAAATTATAGAAAGAGATCCTATGGATTATGAAGTAGAGATCAGATTTGAGGGTGGTATGAAAAAAGAATCCAACATCTCCTATGATGGGAAAAATATTGGTTGTGATGCCCGTGGAGTTATTGACCTTTTTGACCTGAATCCAAATGAATTCGGAGTAGTGTATACACATCATAATACTTCGGATAAAGAATTTAATATCTATTTTTCTCAGCGACTCAATAAGCAAATGGATCTTAGCGGTCTACTTAAAGTTCAGAATGAGAATGCTTCTTACACCATAAAAAATAATGTGATTACGATCTTTCTTGGTGAAATACGTGATCAGAATTTGGTAAAAATATATCTTGATAAAAGCATCAGATCAGAAAGTGGTAAAACTCTGATTTCTGACCATACCTTTGATATCTCAGTACAGGTGGACAATCCCGATGCCCAGTTTGTTAGCGATGGACATTATTTTCCTTCCGAAGGTGATTTTAAAATTCCGATAAAAACCCGTGCGCTCGACCAACTCAGAATCGTAGTTATTGAAATAAAACAAGAAAATGTCATGCATTATTTAGCCTGGCAGTCACTGACCTATGCCGATTATTATAATCTGCGCATGTACGGCAAACCTGTCTATGATCAACTTGTCCCACTTAATCAGGGTCTCCGTGATAATGAAGGCTGGACTGTGCATGGTATCGATCTATCAACCAGAATTAATAAAAATCCCGGTAGTATCTACCATATAAGTCTGGAGTTTGGTCCTGAAAATACCACGCTGTCCTGTAAAAAGGAATTGAAAAAATATAAAATCAATACAAAGATCCCTGACAATGATTTCTTTACAGTCAGAGATAATTACTACAATGATTATTATAATTATTATGAAGATTATAATTGGGAAGAAAACAACAACCCCTGTAAGTTGGCTTATTATGTCAATAAACAACCCGTACACAAACTTTTTATCTGCTCGGATTATTCGGTTATTGCTAAAAAGGCAGGGAAAAATTATCATATTGCGATTAGCAAACTGATGGATCTGAGCTTAGTGGCAGATGCAGATATAACTTTATATAATCTACAAGCTGAAAAGATGGCTACGATGCGTACCTCAGGTGAAGGATTTGCAAAATTTGAAAATATCAGGGACGATGCCGCAGTACTCAAAGTAGAAAAGGGCAAACAGGTCACCTATCTGGCACTTGATCCAAATCAGAGTAATTCTCTCACAGATTTTGATATAGCCGGCGAAAGATCTGAGACAGATACAGAATTTTTTGCTTATTCAGACAGAGATATATGGCGCCCCGGAGATAGTATTTATGTTGATCTCATGATCAATAAGGCTCACTCCGACCTTCCCAAAGGTTTGCCACTGGTGATGACATTTTATAATGTAGACAACATGGTCATCGATGAACAGGTACAAGAAATTGATCTTGACAACCATCAGATCTATAGCTTCGCTTTGCTCACAGCCCCCAATGCAAAAACCGGACTTTACCGATGTATGTTCCAGATTGGCCCAAAGTCGATCAGGAAAAATATTCGAATTGAAACCATAAAACCCAATACGGCTGAAGTTATATACACATTTGATAAAATGGTGGATAATACTATATACAGCGATCAAATATCCGGTTCTATTCAGGCAAAATACCTGACCGGGTTTGAAGTGGGGAATGCCGGCATTAAAGCAGCAGCAAGTGCCAGAAATATTAATAACCCATTTCCTGAATTCAAGGACTATAGCTTTGATGTATATGATCATATATCGATTGACCGTAATTTTGATATACTGGATGTTCAGACTAATGATAAAGGGGTGGCTGGTTTCAATGCAAGTCAGGAATTGAAATCATTTAATAGTCCCGTCACCCTGTCGATAGAAACTGAAACCATCCTGCCGGGTGGAGGAACCAATAAAGAGGGAAAATCAATCATTGTTTCGCCATTTGAAACATATCTCGGTGCTTTCCGTAAGGAAGGAACGGGCTGGAGTGGCAACCATACTTTTAAGGAAAATATAGAAGTTTCACTTGTAAACCTAACCAACAAGGGAAAATTGAGTGGGAAAGCCAATACAGTTTCTTACACACTTCAGCAGCATATAGAATCATGGTGGGTAGATAAATATCGCCTTCGTTCATCAGGCAATTTTGTTAATGCAGATTTTTGGAAAGATGTAGACAACGGAAATATTAAGATTACCGGAAAAGGAAAAGTAACTTTTCCTAAAGGCAAACTTGGGAAAGGTGCATACAAACTCACCATGACTGATGACCGTTCCTCTCATAAAACTCAGGTTTATTTTACAGTGTATGATGGTATTGAAAGCATACCGGGATCACAGCCTTATATCGTTGAACTGCAAACAGATAAAGATGATTACAAAACAGGCGAATCCGTCAAGCTGATGCTCCCTGATATCGATGGTGCCAAAGCACTGATCAGTATAGAAAGAGGTAATCGTATCATAGAACAAAAGTGGTATGATATGACAAAAGCCAATAATGTAGTGGTATTAACGACAAACGAAAACTGGTCTCCCAACGTATATATCCACGTCACCATCATGCAAAAATATAAACAGGAGCTAAATGATCTGCCACTCAGACTATATGGTGTTAAACATATAAAAATGGATGGATCTAACAGTCAACTCAAACCGATAGCCAGTATACCGGATAAACTCGAATCCAACAAATCTTATACTTTCACAATGTCTGAAAACGAAGGCAGGGTTATGGAATACACTTTGGCTCTGGTGGATGAAGGTTTGCTTAATCTGACAGGCTTTGCCACACCGGATCCGGCTAAACATTTTAATGGGAAATTCCCGTTGCTCGTCAAAACATGGGATATTTATCAATATCTGATCAATTACTTCAAAGGAAAATTTGCCGGAATCATTTCAATAGGAGGTGATGACGCATACAATCCTGATGCTATAGCAGAAATTAATCGTTTCAAACCGGTCTCCATACACCAGGGGCCATTTAAACTAATAAAAGGTGGTAAAAACACACACACAGTAGCCATACCAAATTACATTGGTAAAGTGAGATTAATGGTTATAGCCTGTAATAATAATAATTTCGGAAAATTGGAGAAATTTATCCCCGTAAAGAATCCACTCATGGTTCAGTCGCAATTTCCACGTACCCTAAATGTTACGGACAAACTGCAATTGCCGGTCACCATTTTACGCGATGACTCAGGCATAAATACCGCTGATCTTACCGTTAAAGCGGATGCCGGGCTGGTAAAAGGATTTACACCCTCCAGGGCTTTAACTTTTAACGGTAAAAATCAATTGTCGAGTATTTATGATATCGAAGTACTCAATAAAACCGGTAAGTTAAGCGTAGAAATGGGTATCAGCGGTGGCGGTAAAAGCATGAAAGAAATTACTGACATTCTTATAAATTATCCGAATTCATACGAATCATCTGTCTCAAAGGATATCATTGAACCCGGGGCTAAGCTAAACTATACCATCAAACCCAAAGGTTATAGAGAGGTATTTACTTCAAAAGTCATGATCAGCGGCCTCAAAGTACCAAATTTCACACAATATGCCGAAGAGTTGATTGATTTTCCTTATGGTTGTCTGGAACAAACAACCTCAGCAGGATTCAGTCAGATGTATCTTGACAAAATTATACAACTTGACCCGAAAGAAAACAGGGAGCGTATGGAAAATCTTCAGGCATCTATCAATAAAATCTCCAGGTTTCAGCAGTCATCAGGGAAATTCAATTATTGGGATGGTACATACTATCATGCCTGGTCGGACATTTATGCAGGTAATTTTATGGTAGAATTAAAAAAGCTCAATTATCTGCCCAATAAGTCAGAAATGCTCGAAAGATGGATCAATGCCCACACCAGCACTGCCAATAACTGGGCATTGGCAGAAGTCACCAATGATTACATATATGAAAGCGAGTCTCTGGCACAGGCCTTCCGTTTGTTTGTTTTGGCCAAAGGTGGAAAGCCGGCCAAATCAGCTATGAATCGGTTTGTCACTTCGAGTAAGTCCGACAATCCTATGACATGGTGGCTTATTGCCGGTAGTTTTCAGTTTAGCGGATACGACTCTAAAGCCAAAGAATATGTAGCAAAAGCAGAGAGTCTCCAGAAAAACTATAATGAAAACAGAAGTTATGAAAGTTTTGGAGACAGGGGACGGGATTGGGCTTTGATAGTGGAAATTTTAAGCTATATTGAAGTGGACAAAAACAAACTTGAAAACTATTATGACCAGATGGTAGAAACGCTCAATTCAAATTCCTGGGCCAGTACTCAGACTAAAGGATTTGCTTTCATCGCAGCTTATAAATATTTTGGAAAATCATTGGGTATTGTCGGAAAGGTAGACTATTCCATCACCGGACTTTCTGGTGGTGTGAAAAGTTTTCAACACTCAGCCTATGAGCCACGGTTAATTATCATTGATAAAGCAGCCTATGATAAAGCAATAACCATCCAGAACAAAGGTAAAGGAAAGCTATATGTCTATCAGACTGATCGTTTTATTGACAACAATCTGGTTAAAGATGGTGCGTCGAGCAATCTGGGTATTTCGGTAGATTATTACAACGCTACACGCAAGAAATCAGGCATGGCAGGTATCAAACTTGGTGATGATATTATTATCAGCGTCAAAATCAGTAATCCGTCAGCGCTCGAAGTCAGTGATCTGGCGCTCAATCTCAAAATGCCTGCGGGATGGGAACTCATCAATCCACGGCTTTACGAAACCGAAACTTCCAAAAATACAGGCAATTATATCTATCAGGATTACAAAGATGACAGGGTTTATACTTTCTTCAACCTGAGAGCAGGTGGGTCTGAAACCTATAGTTTCAAATCCAAGGCTGCATTTACAGGTGATTTTTATATGCCGGCATTGAGTTGCGAGCACATGTATAAGGGAACGGTGTATGCGAGGACTAAGACACAGCGTGTTGCCATTGGGAAGTAGCGGAAATAATGAAATTTTGAAAATTAATCGTTCCGGTATTGTCAGCGTTTCAAAATGGCTGATCATTGTTATCCTGATTGCCTGGGCTCTCATGCCACTGCCTGATACAAAACCATCATACAGTAAGGTTCTTTATAGTAAAGAAGGAATATTATTGTCCGCCACCATCTCTGATCAGGAACAGTGGTGCTTTCCTATGGATGAAGAGATACCAGACAAATTAAGTACTTCTATTATTATGTATGAGGATGCATATCTCGATTACCATCCGGGTGTGAATCCGATAGCAGTTATAAAAGCCATTATCGCAAATCAAAAAGCAGACAATACCATTCGTGGTGCTAGTACATTAGCTATGCAGGTCATGCGTATGAAAAATAAAAACGCTTCCCGAAACTGGTACAACAAAATCAAGGAAACACTTGGAGCCATCAAGTACAGCCTGATCACAAGGGATAAAACTATACTCAGAGAATGGTGTGAAATTGCTCCATTTGGTGGCAATACCATAGGAATAAAAGCAGCCTCATTGAGATACTTCGGCAGGTCTGTGGATAAATTATCATGGTCTGAATATGCTTTACTCGCCGTTATGCCAAACGGACCATCGTATGCCAATCTTACTAAAAACAGAAATATCCTCAGGCAAAAAAGAGATTTTCTACTAAGAAAACTGCAAAAGAAAGGTTACTTTGATAAATCTGAACTGGAATTGTATCTCGGAGAAGAGCTTCCTGCAGAAACCAAATCCATACCACAAGATGCTTATCATGCGCTCCTTTTTTTGGCTAAAAAGTATCCCGATCAATATATTTTCCATTCCACCATTCCTTTTGATATTCAAATCAGGATTCAGTCAATCCTGGACAGAGAGTCCACTTTTCTGAAAATAGATGATATCAGAAATATGGCAGCTGTAGTCATAGATATCAAATCCAATCAATTGATGGCTTATCAGGGCAATGTGTCCTCCGGTAATGGTAAATTTTCTTATGTTGATGTATCCCAGGCACCAAGGAGTTACGGTAGCCTTCTGAAACCACTTTTGTATGCACACGCTCTCGAAACCGCACAACTACTTCCCAATGAAATGGTAGCCGATATACCTACCGCCATTGGTGATTTCCAGCCCGAAAATTTTGATAAAAAATATCGCGGTGCTGTACATTTTGAAGAAATGTTGATCCAATCCCTTAATGTTCCTGCTGTTCGGGTTTTGAACTCAGTGGGAATGCAGAGTTTTTATAACATGGTTCATAGGTTGAATATCGCTTATCTCAACAAAGGGGCAGATCATTATGGGCTCAGTATCATCCTTGGTGGAGGTGAGTCATCTCTCTGGGATCTTTGCAGAATTTATAAGGGCCTTGCTCAAAACTATATAGGGTATTCCGATCCTTACCAACAAGTGCAGAGTTTAACGGATTTACCAGCTTCGGAAAGTAAAAATGTATTTGCTTTTTCAGCAGGCACCATGGATCATCTCGTCAAAGCCATGTCAGATCTCACACGTCCGCGTGAAGAAAAGTCATGGCAAATGTACGGCACAGATTATAAAATAGCCTGGAAAACAGGTACAAGTTATGGGCATAAAGATGCGTGGGCACTTGGATTTAATGGCCAATACATGGTAGGCGTCTGGGTTGGGAATGAAGGAGGTGAAGGTAGATTTGAACTGACAGGTATCACCAAAGCTGCACCGGTAATGTTTAAAGTGTTTAATGCCCTTCCTGAGAATAAATGGTTTTCTACTGCTCCACAGTATATTAAAAGAGAAGTCATCAATGTGTGCAGTGAATCCGGAAAGCTGGTCGGTCCACTTTGCAAAATAAGACAAAAGATCACTATTGAAAAAGCATCGTTTAAATACCAGCCCTGCCACTATCATCAGGAAGTGTGGATTAATAGCGATGGATACGCTGTTTCTGAGGAATGTGCAAAATTGGCATTTAGAAAGGATACATTGTTTGTACTACCATCTTATATGGAATATTATTACAAAACCGCACATACAGAGTACAAAGGTATTCCTCCTCATGACCCTGACTGTAAACCTTCAGCTACTGCGTGCAAAATTATTTATCCCTATGATGGGCTGAAGATCTTCCTTCCTAAAGAAAGAGCTGAAAAAGAAAACGAACTGATCATTAAGGCATATCACAGAGAAAAGGATGGCAAACTTTACTGGTTTATTGATAATGATTACAAAACAGTCACTTCAGCAACCCCGCACGACTGTATGGTGAAATTAAATAAAGGCCCGCATTCACTCACGATTACGGACCAATGGGGCAATAAAGATCACATAGAGTTTGAAATATTAGGTCGGGAGTAAAGTCGTAAAATGTGTTAAATTTCCACTGTAAATCTTATATTTTGATTAATTTTGCCAATCGTTGGATATAAATTTAAACATACATGATCAAAATGAATTTTATCATTTCAATTATAGGAATCATAATAATTTTGTCATGTACCAAACAGAAGGATGACACTACAGATCCTCCAAATGATTCGATGGAAGTAAAGGCGGCAGACGTCTCTTTCTTGCCTGAGATCAGAAAATCAGGGATCACTACCAGAAACAGAAACGGGCAAATCGAAGACATGCTAACCACATTAAAGAAAGAAGGTTGTAATACGATTCGTCTTAGGCTGTGGTACAAGCCCACCACTGAACATTCGGGTTTTAACGAAGTTAAGACCTTTGCTCAGGAAATTAAAGGCCTGGGTATGAAAGTTTGGCTGACCGTCCATTATTCTGACACCTGGGCTGACCCCGGGAAGCAAGGTAAACCAGCTTCATGGAAATCGCTTGGCTTCACACCACTAAAAGACAGCGTGTATCAATATACAGCACGAATAGTCCGTGAAATTAATCCGGAATATATAC
>JACMLK010000033.1 GCA_014379665.1 Saprospiraceae bacterium
AATATGAAACAAAATAATATTAACTTTATTTTAGAAATAAATAGTTTATTAAGCGTATATTTAAATTTTCATGTTTGTACGAACACGAGTAAATTTATTATGGTAGTATACTCTATTACATACAACCATTTTTAAAATACGGTGTTTACTCAACTACCAATCAAAACAATAAAGTCATGCAATTAAAAGTCATCTTAGCTATAATATTTAGTATCCCTGTTTGGTTTCTGAGTTTTTTTAACTCAAATAAAATTAGTTCTCAATCTAATAATACATTACAACATAATCTCACCTCTTTTTATACTTTGAGCGAATTATCCATTGATGGACAGACCATTTCTATGGACAAATACAAAAATAAAAAGGTCATCGTACTCAACGTAGCCAGCAAATGTGGTTACACTTCCCAATATGCAGACTGGCAGGCCTTTTATGAAAAAAATAAAGATAAAGTGGTGGTACTTGGTTTCCCATGCAATCAGTTTATGGCACAGGAACCAGGTACAGCAGCTGACATAGAGACTTTTTGTCAAAAAAATTATGGCGTCACCTTTCCGATGTTTGCCAAAATAGATGTAAAAGGTGAACATCAATGTTCTGTTTATAAATGGCTCACTGATCTTTCTCAAAACGGCTGGAACAGCAATGTCCCTGCCTGGAACTTCAACAAATATCTCATTGATGAAAATGGAAGGCTAACCTATTTTTTTGGATCAAAGATAAGACCGGATAGTCCTGAATTTTTAGAAGCCCTGAAATAACCCATTGTCAAGGGTGAAAGGTGGCGATTGTCAATTATGGCTAACTTGAATTTTATAATTTTAAGTCTGGAAATATTCAAAATCATAAATTTGAAGATTTAAAAATATGGATAGAGTCTATGAATTTGTGTATTGAAGTAAATAATGAGATAGAAAACTGTAAGAATTTTGCATTTAAGGATCAAATCTTGAGAAGTTGTGTTTCTGTGCCATCCAATATTTCAGAAGGTTTTGAAAGACAAACAAATAAAGAATTTATACAATTTCTATATATTGCAAAAGGCTCAAATGGCGAATTGAGAACTCAACTATATCTTGCAAAAGCATTTAACTATATAAGTGAAGAAAAAAGTAAACAATTGCTGGAAAAAGTTGCAAAGATTTCAGGAATGATTCAAGGCTTTATTAATGCAAGAAAAAAAATGTAGTATGAAACGAGATTTACTATTTCCAGGCTTTTACCTTTTCCCATTTATCTTTAAATTATTGTAAATGAAAAAGGTAGTTATCATAGACAATTACGACTCATTCACCTATAATTTGGTCCATATGGTCAATGAGATCATAGATACAGAAGTCACAATCCTCAGAAATGATCAGTTTGAGGTCAAAGAATTAGACTTTTTTGATTATATCATTTTATCACCTGGACCAGGGTTGCCTGATGAAGCAGGATTGCTCAAAGAGGTGATCAGTACATATGCACAAACCAAAAAGATATTTGGAGTATGTTTGGGATTGCAGGCCATAGGCGAAGTATTCGGCGGGCAATTAAAAAATCTGAGTAAAGTATTCCATGGGATGAAGACCATTATGTGGAAAACAGATAACACCGACCCAATATTAGACGGCATACCCATACAATTTGAAGCGGGCAGATATCATTCATGGGTCATAAATAAAATAAATTGCCCTGACAACCTGCTCATAACAGCCGTGGATGGAGAGGGTGAAATCATGGCCGTCCGACACAAAGATTATCAGGTGTATGGGGTACAGTTTCATCCTGAATCAATGATGACCCCTGATGGAAAAAAAATGTTGAGCAATTTTTTGAATCTTTAAACCCAATATTATAAAAATATTGATGTCTTATTTTTTACAATATTTGCTCATTTTTACCATGAGTACCTCTCTTTGTTTCTACCTCAGCATAGGCACAAGCCAGAGCATCTCTCATCATATCCACATCCATGTCAGACAATTCAAAAAAAGTCCATCCCTGACTCCCCCATTTATTGGGCACTGCAGACACCCTGGTTTTTCCTAAGACTGTAAAGGCAGACTGATCAGCTTCAGATAATTTCAGACAGACTTTGTGTTCTTTTTCTGCGTAAGTGGCAAATATCTTTTTTCGCAGCCTGAATGAAGTCTTTTCAAAATGTGGCGATTCGGTGACATCAGGAAATGTAAAAGCAAGTGATCTGAATTCGGAAAAGGTGATCATAAAAATTAATTATACCACCAAAGATAAGAAAGAATGGTATATTCCAATATGCTTAAATACCTATATCTTTGCAATATGAATATCATACTTCATGAAACACAAATATTTGGACCGGTAGATATATATGCGGCCTATACTAAGGCAGATATTTTGTTGATTGAGAAACATGAGCATTATCAGAAAAGATCATTCCGCAACAGATATGATATTTTAACTGCAAACGGAAGACAAACCCTTAGCGTGCCGCTCAGCAAAGGCAAAAATGCCGGAATATACATCACGGATGTCACCATCTCTTATGATGAAAACTGGATAGTTCAACATCTTCAGTCCATCCGGTCCGCCTATGGCAAAAGTCCCTATTTTGAATTTTATTTTCAGGATCTTGAAAAATTACTTCTAAAAAAACATAAATTCTTATTTGATCTGAATTTGGAAAGTCTTGAGTTTACATTAAAAAAGCTTAAACTTCATGTGACATTAGAGTATACTAATTCTTACCAAAAAACATATTCCGATACCATTGACCTGCGCAAAACAACCTGGAATCAAACAGAATCCCGAAATAAGTACACTCAGGTTTGGGCAGAAAAATTTGAATTTGTCCCTAATCTGAGTATCTTAGACCTTTTATTTTGCGAGGGACCTCACTCTGTGCAGGTTTTGAAAAACATTTTGTAAAAGCAGTTATTATAGAAGCAAGCATTTAACAATGAAAAGTATCAATCAGGAACTTCATGATAAAATAGGCAAACTCGCCATTTCCGTTGACAAACTTATGGAAGTCACATTGGAAGTTGGCCATGAAAAGCTTGAGATCACACTCGCTGAGTTGAGGAGTCAGCTTGATGCGCCATTTACTTTTGTAATAGTGGGTGAAGTAAAATCAGGAAAAAGCAGTTTTATCAATGCTTTGCTGGATACAGATCGGGAAATCTGTAAAGTGGCTCCTTCTCCTATGACAGATACCATTCAACAATTGGTGTACGGAGATGAAGAACGCATTGAGATCATCAATCCATACCTTAAGAAAATTTATCAGCCGGAAGAAATACTACGTGAAATCGCTATTGTAGATACGCCGGGTACGAATACTATTGTAGCGCATCATCAGGAAATCACAGAAAAATTTATCCCGTACTCCGATCTGATTGTATTCGTTTTCGAAGCTAAAAATCCATACCGACAGTCATCGTGGGAATTTTTTGATTATATAAATGCAGAATGGCATCGTAAGATCATTTTTGTATTGCAACAAAAAGATCTTCTACCTGAGGCGGACCTTCAGATCAATATAGAGGGTGTCATTCAACAGGCTAAAAAGAAAGGTATCATCCAGCCAAAAGTTTTTGCCGTCTCTGCCAAACTTGAGTTGGAAGACTACCATGATATCAGTGGTTTTAAAGAAATAAAAAAGTATATCTTTGACAATATTACCGGTGGTAAAGCCCCTGAATTAAAATTTCAAAACAATGTCAACACCCTGCTGACTATATCTGCCAAACTGGATGACAGCATGAAAACACGCATCAGACAGTACGAACTGGATGTCAGATTCAGGTCTGAAATACGTGAACTTATAGATACCCAGCATCAGAAAACCGAAAAGCAGATCCACGTACTTGCTGAAAACCTTTTGGATAGTTATGACAATATCACAAGACAAAAGCTTGATGATCTGGAAGAAGGTTTGTCCTTTGTAAATGTTTTGAAAAGATCATTTAGCTCTATTTTCGGAAAAGAAAGCAGCCTGAAAGAATGGTTGGCTACACAGGCCACTGATTTTGAACTTAAACTAAACACTTCACTGAGGGACAAGCTTCAGAATGGCATCATTGATGTAGCTGAAAACATCCAGACAATGGGCAAACTTGTCGATAATAAACTCCGGTATTCTGAAACCATCTTAAAAAACAACGATGAAATATTTGCAGATATCGCAGAACGAAGGATCAATGTCCTCAAAGATCTTCAGCAAAGTTTTAGTCAGTTTATGAATACTGCTGAAAATTTTTATGATGAAGGGATGGTATCTGAATCTTCCAAAATGACACCCAATCTGGCAACCGGTGGAGGTGTAGCAATTGTTGGAGTCATCCTGGCCGCTGTAGCACAGGGGGCTGTTTTTGATATCACTGGAGGAGTATTGACAGCTGTAGGTGTAATATTTGCAGGGATAACCCTGGGGCTCAACAGAAATAAAGTCATTAGAAAATTTGAAGAAGAAATTGTCAAAGGCAGGAGCAAAATGAAAGAAGAAGTAACTGAAAAACTAACCGATTATACGGCCAGAATCAAGCATAAAATTGAATCAAATTTCTTCGAGTTTGATCAAATGCTCGACCGGGAAGGACACACCATCATGCGTGTCAATAAAGTACAGCATGAGATCAGAGAAGAGCTGGGAAGCATGAAAGAATAATATGATGAGATTCACTATCACCGCACCAGGCAAAAGCAGTCCTTTTGTCTTTCAAATAGCTATACACAGTCCTGAATAATATATTACCTTTGATTTCAATAAATCATCAGCTATATATGAAAAGTGTTTTCCTCACAGTGATGTGTGTCGCGTTTGTCCTGCCATTACATACTCAGACATTATCTTTGGAAGAGATCATGAAAGGTGATGAATTCATTGGACATCAGCCTTTCAATCACCGGTGGTCTTGGGATGGTCAAACTATTTATTTTGAATGGAACCCGGAGAATGAAATCTCCAACAGCACATATTTCTGGAAAAGAGACATGAAAAATCCTGAAAGACTTGGCGATGAAAAAATGTCTCTGGTCAGTGCAGACATAAACCGGCAGTATGAATATGATGTGGTTTATTTTATCAAAAATCAGGTACTATATTCTTTTGATAAAAAAACAAAAATTTATAAAAAAATATTTCATTCCAGACATGGAGTCTCAGATCTAACCAGAAGTATTAATCCCGATATTATCTTTTTTGAACAAAGCGGCAATGTATTTCAAATGAATGTGAAAGACGTATCAGTTCTTCAATTAACCAATTTCAGG
This sequence comes from Saprospiraceae bacterium, assembly GCA_014379665.1. Classification (GTDB taxonomy): domain Bacteria; phylum Bacteroidota; class Bacteroidia; order Chitinophagales; family Saprospiraceae; genus OLB9. The sequence goes on from JACMLK010000033.1 coordinate 5,236, forward strand.
TCAGGAAAAAAAGATGACTCCAAAGAGAATGACAATTATCTGATTACACAACAAAAGGAATTATTTCAGTATGTTCGGGATCAGAAGACCGAGGAAAATTGGAAAAATGAACGAACAGAAAAACAAAAAGAGTTTTTTCCAAAAGAATATTTCTACGGGGCATCAGCTATTGGTCAGATTACACCTTCTCCTGACGGTCGGTTTATTACTTTTACGGAAAGCAATTATCCACCATCGAAAACTACTAATGTTGAACAATATATTTCAGAAGACGGCTATACCAACCACTTATTTGCCAGATCCAAAGTGTCCCAAAGCAATCTTTTCACATCCGGATTTGGTATCTACTCTGTGGTGAAAGATACTTTTTATATGGTTTGCTTTTCCGGCCTGACCGGCATCAAAGAAAACCCTGAGTATTATAAAGAATACGACAAATTGAAAGATAAGGAAAAAATAGAAAAACCAATCTCCGTTCAGCATGTCATATTCAATAAAAAAGGAAATCTGTCCGTAATGGACATAAGAAGTCAGGACAATAAGGACAGATGGATAGTTCAATTAGATCTTAACACAGGTCTCATCTTTGAACTTGATCACCAGCATGATGAAGCATGGATCAATGGTCCCGGCATTGGATATGGCCATGGAACACTTGGCTTTTTGAATGAACAGACTATTTATTTTCAGTCTGAAGTTACAGGGTATGCTCATTTGTACCTTATGAACGTCAAAACCAAAGAAAAAAGAGCCCAGACCTCAGGCAAATGGGAAGTTTATGACGTAAAACCCGCAAAAGACGGAAAATCATTTTACCTAATTTCCAACATGTCGCATCCGGGTAATAGAGAATTTTACAGCCTGGACATTGCATCCGGAAAACTGACTAGAATCCTCACAAAACCGGGGGCTCATGAAGTTGTCATTTCGCCTGATGAAAAGACTTTATTGATTCGGTATTCGTTCAAAAACAAGCCATGGGAGCTTTACATTGCCGACAATAAACCAAATCCGGTTTACCATCAGATTACTTTTTCTACAACCCCAAAATTTAATGAATATCCATGGAAGGATGTGGAAGTTATTACCTTTAAAGCCAATGATTCAACTACAATCTATGCACGTCTATACCAGCCTTATCTTACAAACAAAAATAAAGCAGCTGTGATCTTTGTCCACGGAGCCGGATATCTTCAGAATGCTCATAATTACTGGAGTAGCTATTATAGGGAATTTATGTTTCATCATTTGTTGACAGACGCCGGATATACCGTACTGGATATTGATTACAGGGGAAGTGAAGGATATGGCAGAGACGTGCGCACAGGAATATACAGACATATGGGCGGGCTGGACTTGTCTGATCAACTGGATGGTAAAAAACTATTGGTTGATATTTTTGGTATAGACACGGATAGGGTCGGTATTTATGGAGGATCATATGGTGGCTTTATCACACTGATGGCATTGCTGACAGCTCCGGGTACATTTAAAGCAGGGGCTGCACTAAGGTCGGTGACTGACTGGGCTCATTACAATCATGGCTATACCTCCAATATACTCAACTTCCCCGAAACAGATTCTATCGCATACGTCCGAAGTTCACCGATATATTTTGCAGAAAACCTGAGTGACAGATTGTTGATGCTGCATGGCATGGTAGATGATAATGTGCAGTTTCAGGATGTAGTACGGCTTTCACAACGATTTATTGAACTTGGTAAAAAAGGATGGGATCTGGCTGTTTTTCCGGTTGAAGCGCATGGGTTTAAAGAGACATACTCCTGGGTGGATGAGTACCGGAGGATACTTGAATTGTTCAATGAGGCATTATTGGAATAAAGTGTCAGCATTGAAAATAAAGAAATGGTCCATCTTAAATATGTAATGCTGAGAAAATAAAAACATCTTTTCATTTAAAAACGCTAACCCTGTTACAATATTTTTTAATATTTGCAACGGTTTCGTTTTGTTTATGCTAAATATTGCTTTTTTACGTTTTATTGTCATTAATTTTAATCCTTTTTGCCTTTGGAATCCTGTTTGGTTATCATTCCTACCTACAACGAAATCGAAAATATTCATTCGATCATTGATGCCGTTTTGCAACAGGGTGAAGAATTTTCTGTACTGATAGTAGATGACCACTCCCCTGATGGCACAGGCGTTGAAGTAAAAACGATGCAGGTCAAAGAAAAGAGGATACATCTGATCCGTCGGAAGGGTAAACAGGGACTTGGAACAGCATATATCGCTGGTTTCAGATATGGTCTGGACCATGGGTTTGATTATATCTTTGAAATGGATGCAGACTTTAGCCATAACCCCAATGATCTTAAGAGATTACTGAATGCCTGCAAATTGTCAGGGGCAGACATGGCCATAGGAAGCAGATATGTTAAAGGAGGAAATATTAAAAACTGGTCCAAAGACCGAATTGTGCTCTCTTATGGTGCTTCTCTTTATGTCAGATCCATCACTTTTCTTCCGGTCAAAGACCCTACTGCTGGATTTATTTGTTACAGGAGAAAAGTACTGGAAACACTGGATCTCAACAAAATTAAATTTATAGGGTATACATTTCAGATCGAAATGAAATATTATGCCTGGTCCAAGGGCTTCAAACTGGTGGAAGTTCCGATCACTTTTGTCGATCGTGAAAAAGGCAATTCCAAAATGCACAGCAACATTGTCTCGGAAGCCATACAGGGTGTAATAAAAATGCGGTGGAGAAAAGCTAAAGGATATTATAAATAATTAACCCTTTATCAATACTGCTTTCATTCTTTAAGTAACCATACATCAATTTACCAGCTTGCCAACTTTCATGGTAATGGTTTACAATTAAAAAATTATTTTACACGTCTCCAAATGTATAGTAACCTCCGCTCTTTATATTAATCTTCGTTTATATCCAACAATTTATTTCATCCAATTACTCAATCAAATCAGGTAACTGATCATTTGAGGTTACGAAGTCATTTATTCTTAAGAATTTTGATAAAAATATTCATAATGGATGCTATAAACTATTTATATAACAATCATTTATTTTATTTTTCTCATGAGTTGCTATATAAATGAAATCCAATTACTTTAAAATTTAAACCTCTTTTTTATGAAAACAATCATTTTTACTTTATTACTAAGCGTAATATTTGCTTTTACGGGATTTTGTCAGCAAAATGTAGCCATTAATTCAGACGGCTCTTTACCTGATGCCAAAGCTATGCTTGACGTCAAAAGCAATGATAAAGGGATACTCATCCCACGTATGACGACTATGCAACGTGA
>JACMLK010000277.1 GCA_014379665.1 Saprospiraceae bacterium
ATTTAACTTTGGCAACCTCACAATTTTAATCTAATTTTGCGCTAAGGGTGTTAATTTAATTTTAAAAAAACAGATGAACGTTTTAAAATTTGGAGGATCGTCTGTAGCCAATGCAGACAGGATTAAACATATACTATCTATAGTCAAACCACGTATTGACGCAGGCGAAAAACTAACTATTGTCTTTTCAGCTTTTGAGGGAATTACGGATATGCTCATCGAAATGAGCGAGCTTGCCAGCCAGGGTAAAGACAAATATATTGCCCTTTACCATCAGTTTAAAGATAAGCATTCAGACATATCACGAACGATACTTTCATCCGAAAGATATAACCAGGTGAGTTCAATTTTAGATGAAAATCACGATACTTTAAAAGACTTATTAAAGGGGATCTATCTCGTACGGGAAGTTTCACCCCGAACGCTGGACTATGTCATTAGCTTCGGTGAGCGCAATTCCAACTATATAATTGCTGAGGCCATGATAGATCATGGCATAATGGCAGCATATCTCGATGCCCGTAAAATCATCAAAACAAATAAAGATTTTGGAGCTGCCAAAGTTAATTTCAAGTTAACTGATACCATCATACAGGATTATTACAAAGAGCATAATGACCGGTTGCAAATCGTAACAGGATTCATCGGGTCGGATACAGGAGGACTGACTACAACACTTGGAAGAGGAGGGTCTGATTATACGGCTGCTATACTTGCAGGTGCTCTTGATGCAGATGCACTCGAGATTTGGACCGATGTTGATGGTGTATTGACATGTGATCCCCGAAAAGTTAAAAAAGCATTTACCATACCGCGACTGAGCTACGTGGAAGCCATGGAAATGTCTCATTTTGGTGCTAAAGTCATTTATCCACCGACTATTCAACCTGCGTTGCGAAAAGGTATTCCCATTTACATCAGAAATACATTCAATCCTTCTTTTGAAGGAACACTCATTCATAAAGAACACGATAAAGATTTTAAATCCACCATTAAAGGGATCAGTTCGTTGGGAAATTTGTCACTGATCAGGCTTCAGGGAAGTGGTATGATGGGTGTGCCGGGAGTATCTGCAAGATTATTTTCTGCTCTGGGCAGAGAGAAAATTAATGTTATCCTGATTACTCAGGCATCTTCAGAACACTCCATTAGCATTGCCATCAGTGATAAAGAGGCTAAAAGTGCTATTGCGTCGATTTCTGAAGAATTTGAAAAGGAGATAGAAGACAGATTAATTGACCCCGTAAAGGCTGAGTCTGACCTCTGTGTAGTAGCTATTATAGGTGAACAAATGAAAAATGTACCCGGTGTCGCCGGGAGACTTTTTGAAGGCTTAGGAAAAAATGGTATTAATATCATAGCCATTGCACAGGGAAGTTCGGAACTTAATATTTCTTTTGTAATCAATAAACAGGACGAATCCAAAGCTTTAAACGTCATTCATGATTCCTTTTTTCTGTCGGATACAAAACGGATTCATGTCTTTATGATCGGTGTGGGCCTGATAGGAACTACGCTTCTCAAACAAATAGAAGAACAGAAGGAGACGCTAAAAACCCAAAATAGCCTTGAATTGACTATTGCCGGGCTTGCCAATTCGAAAAAAATGATATTTTCTGAGCAAGGGATAGATCTGAAGAATTGGAAAACTTCATTGGACGAAAGTGCTGTAAAGTCTGATGACCAGTCCTTTGTTGAAAAAATGATTGAAATGAATCTTTCCAATTCCATCTTTGTAGACAATACAGCAGATAGTAAAATACCGGATTTGTATGAACAGATTTTCAACGCAAGTATATCAATCGCAACCCCGAATAAGATAGCCGCATCATCCGCATATGACCAGTATACCCGGTTAAAACAATTGGCCAGAAAAAACAATGTCGAATTCCTGTTCGAAACTAATGTGGGAGCAGGGTTGCCGGTAATATCCACCCTTCGAAATCTGATTCATAGCGGCGATCGTATTATAAAAATCGAAGCAGTATTATCGGGTTCTGTATCTTATATTTTTAATCATTTTGATGGGAGCAAATCATTTAGTCAGTTGGTTAAAGAAGCTAAAGAACTCGGCTATACCGAACCGGACCCCAGGGATGATCTTTCCGGGACAGATGTATCCAGAAAAATAACAATCCTTGCCCGTGAAGCTGGTTATTTGACTGAAACATCCGATGTAGTAATTAACCCTATTTTGTCAGAAAGATGTCTTAAGGCAAAAGATCTGAATTCGTTTTTTCATATATTGGAAGAAGAAGACCAATATTTTTATGATCTCCTGACTAACGCGAAAAGAAAAAATGGCGTTTTGAGATTTATCGCCAAAGCTGAAAATGGTAACATATCATGTGGACTTGAGTTGGTAGGACAGGATAGTCCGTTTTTTAACCTTGGCGGAAGTGACAATATGATAGTTTTCACCACTCAAAGATATAAAATACGACCGTTGGTGGTACGAGGCCCCGGTGCAGGAGCAGAAGTCACCGCAGCCGGCATCTTTGCAGAAATCATCAGTGCAGGAAATTAAAAATCAAATTGATAAGTAAAAGATAATGTCAAAATCCGGTATAAAAGTTTTCGCTCCTGCATCTGTTGCTAATGTTGCCGTGGGTTTTGATATTTTGGGCTTTGCTTTAGAAAAACCGGGAGATGAAATCATCATTAGAGATGGACGGGAGCCCGGACTTGTAATTACAGAGATTACAGGAGCAGGTGGCAAACTTCCCTACAATATACAAAAAAATACTGCAGGGTACGCGGCTTACAGGCTACTGGAGCATATCGGGGAGACAAAAAGGCCACTTGAAATGGAAATTCATAAAAAAATGCCTTTTGGAAGTGGCCTTGGCTCTTCTGCGGCGAGTGCCGCCGGTGGGGTATTTGCAGTGAGTGAGTTTTTGCGTACAGGATTGAGCAAATATGATTTACTTAAATTTGCTGTTGAAGGCGAACAGATTGCAGATGGTGATTTTCATGCGGACAATGTAGGACCTTCACTTTTAGGAGGCATGATACTGATCAGAGATAATAAAACACTTGATATCAAAAAGCTGCATATCCCACATGGTATATATGTGGCCGTAATATACCCGCACCTTGAGATACTTACCAGAGAATCCAGAGGAATATTAAAAACTGAAGTTAAATTCAATGACGTCATACTACAGCAGGGAAACCTTGCAGCCTTTGTTGCTGCCATGTATACTTCAGACTATGGATTGATCTCCAGATCACTTCAGGATGTATTGGTGGAACCACAAAGAGCACATTTGATTCCACACTTTTTTGAAATGAAAGAAGCCGCAATGTCAGCAGGTGCACTTGGATTCAGTATCAGCGGTGCCGGACCTTCCATGTTTGCGTTGTGTGATAACAGTATTAAAGCGGAGGCAGTCATTGAAAAAGCTATTAAACTTTATGCGGATAAAAAACTTACCATAAATACCTATTTGTCCAAAATAAACCACGAAGGAGCAATCCGGTATTAAGATTTAAATATGCAACTATATAGCACCAATAATAAAAACCTGAAGGTAAATCTGCGTGACTCAGTTATGCAATCACTTGTTCCGGATAAAGGATTATACATGCCGGAAGTTATTCCGCTTTTGAGCCGTGATTTTATTGCTGATCTTCAATCACATAGTTTCAATGAAATTGCTTTTAAAATAAGTCAGGCTTTAATTGGAAGCGATATCCCCGCAAATGATCTCAGAGACATTGTCAATAAAGCGATTACTTTCCCAGCCCCGGTTATAATGCTAAATGAGCAGATTGGATCACTGGAACTATGGCATGGTCCAAGTCTTGCTTTTAAAGATTTTGGTGCAAGGTTTATGGCATCACTGATGGCTTATTTTACAAAAAACGAAAACAGGAGAATTACCATCCTGGTAGCTACATCAGGAGATACCGGAGGGGCGGTAGCTGCAGGGTTTTATAAAGTACCCGGCATAGAAGTTATCATCCTTTACCCTTCCGGAAAAGTAAGTGATCTTCAGGAAAAACAACTCACAACTCTTGGTGAAAACATTAGGGCAATTGAAGTAGATGGCACTTTTGATGATTGTCAGGCCTTGGTAAAAGAAGCATTTGCGGACAAGGAGCTCAATATCGTGTATCATTTAAGTTCAGCCAACAGTATCAATATTGCAAGACTTATCCCCCAGAGTTTCTACTACTTCGAAGCATACAAACAGGTGATGAAATATGGTAAAGATGTCATTTTCAGTGTACCAAGTGGAAATTTTGGAAACCTTACAGCAGGACTTTTTGCCAAAAGGATGGGATTGCCGGTTAAAAGATTTATTGCAGCAACTAATATTAATAAAATAGTGCCTGATTATCTCTCATCCGGTGTCTATGAGCCTAAACCATCTCTGTCTACAATCAGCAATGCTATGGACGTAGGCAGCCCAAGTAATTTTGTAAGGATTCTTGATCTTTATAATGGAGATTTAGATGCTATTACCAGGGATGTATCAGGTTTCTGGCTGGATGATAAAGCTACAAAAGATGCAATGAGAGAAGCATTTCTGAATTATAATTACATCTGCGACCCACATGGTGCCATTGGATATAAATCACTCAAAGACCTAACAAAAGACGAAATCGGTATTTTTCTGGAGACTGCACACCCGGCAAAATTTTTAGATACGGTAGAGTCTGCATTAAATATAAAAATAGAAATACCTGAAGGACTGGCATCCTTAACCGGCAAGACCAAAAAGGCGGTCAAAATGGACTCAGCCTTTGATTCATTTAAATCGTATTTGCTGGATAGATAAAATAAAAAAGGCTTCCCATAAATGAGAAGCCTTCAAAAGATTCAATTTTTTTCTTACACTATATTAATATCTACGTTCTCTTGGTCTAAAATTGTTATCTCTGTTAGAAGATTGCGGTCTTGGCTCTGCTTTTTTACAAACAATAGTCTGACCATCAAAAGTGGTTTCATTCAGTCCGGCGATTGCAGCGATTCCTGCATCTTCTGTTCCCATTTCGACAAATGCAAATCCTTTGGATCTACCAGTGTCTTTGTCCATGATTACTTTAGCTGACGTAACTTCGCCATACTGTGAAAAAAGATTTTCTAATGCCTCAGAACTTGTTCTGTAATTAAGCTTAGCAACAAAAATGTTCATTAAAATAAAATTAAAAATAAAAAAAATAAGGGGCGACTAGCAGACCATCTGCTCAGGATTAACCCAATTACCTGCAAAGGTACATAAAATTATTGAATTTACATAACAATTTTTACTAATTCATTAATAATTATTTTTTACTTATATATAAAAACATCTTTATTTATTATCATTTATATACAATATTATTTATAACAAAGTATGTATTAGCCCATTAAGTCAATTTGAAAATTGAAAACATAATATAAAAATGTGATCCCGATACAAATAAAAAAGTTACAAACTATAATGCCAAAACCCCTTGATGAGCTGAATATTTATCAGGGTTTTCCAATTTTAATAATGATCTTTTAAATTCCAAACCCAAGGCAAATCCGGTCAGACTACCATCGCTCCCGATGACCCTATGGCAGGGAATGATGATAGGAATCGGATTACGGCCATTGGCTGTACCCACAGCACGGATGGCTTTAACATCTCCAAGTAAAACAGACAGCTTCATGTATGAAATGGTTTTTCCGTAAGGGATCGTAAGGAGCTGATTCCACACCCGGATTGAAAACTCAGTGTACCCGCTAAGGTCAAGTGGAATTTCAAATTTTGTGAGCCCACGATCAAAATATTTTTGAAGTTGTATTTTGGTTTCAGCAGTGAATTCATTCGGCTTTGCCGTGGGATATTCATTTGTTATCTTTGTGATACTCCTTAATCCAACATCACTGGCTCCAATACATAGTACGCCTAATGGACTTTCAAAACATTCATAATACGTAAGCTTATTATGGTCTTTGTCTGAAAATATGGCTGAATTTTTCATAATGATCGGGAAAAATTTGTTTGTAAGTTACTGGATTTAAAAAGAAACATGTGATGTGAACAGGTCTTAATGTTACCTGGTCAAATCCTGTTTGCCTTTGTATGTTTTCTTTAGAAAAGCCACTTACTTGCTCTATGCATTCCCAGTTATATTCACAACTTGGGTTTTGATGATTAATATTTTGACCACAAAACGACTCTGC
>JACMLK010000278.1 GCA_014379665.1 Saprospiraceae bacterium
AATGATCATCACCATACTGTGCTCAGCAGAAAATGCCATTACTTTACGGCCTATGTCAGATATTAAACCGACAGAAAAAATAGTGGCTAAAAGAATACCTGTGGTGTAAAAAATGATGTCTTCAATGATGCCTAATGTCAGCATAAAACCAACGTTGCCATGAGCAAAACCCCGGTTGATAAGCAGAGCTGCCTTTACAGGTGCTCCACCAACTGCTGTGGGACTCAGGGCTGAAGCCACATCAGCAGTTATAACGACTCTGATAGCATCGAAGTATGAAATTTTTTCTTTAAGAAATTTAGCCCACATCACAATTCTGGCAGCATATCCAAGCCATGGACAGATCATCAGGGTGCAAATTACTATGATGTGCAGTACACTTAACTGATTCAGATGACTCAATAATACCCTTTCAGTGGTATATAATAAAAAAATGATATGAGCCAGAATTCCAAAACCTATGAATAAAATTAAACGATTCAATATCCTTTTAAAATTCATCTGACCTGAAGACATTGGCAGTTGTAGTATAATTTAAATAAAATTGTAAATGTACTCTTTTTACTTAATGTATAAATTGATTTTAGTATATTCACGACAAAATGTACAATTTGTACCTGTAAAAAAGCAATATTTTATCCTTTTGACAGTTTATTAACATGAATTGTTTACCTTTGGGTATAAGATTTTAAGAGTATGTTTAAAATTCCATCATTTGCCTGCAAGCGGCAATTTTTATTTTATCCTGCGTTATATTTTTTCGCCGTAGCTGCCAGCTACGCCTGCAAAACACGCCTTGTCTAAAATTAAATTTCCTCGCTTTCGCTCAAACATGAAAATTTAAACATTCTCTAAAGCCCTACTTACAAAATATTAATATTTAAAACATACAAAGAGTCTAATTTGAACTTCAAATTTCTAAAGTTGTTCATAAATTAAAATGCATGTTAAGTAGATTACATCTGAAGACTATATTTGTAAGTCTTATTTTTTGTATTATTTCAAATTCCGAAATAAATGCCTTGCATATCATCGGAGGGGATGTGATATACGAATGCCGGGGTATAGATACCATCAGGAAGGAAGTAAAGTTTTTTATCACATTTACCATGTACAGGGATAGCCGAAGTGGAGGAGCTAACTTTGACCCTACTGCCAATTTCGGAATCTACAGAGGAGCAGGATTAAACTGGACCTATGTGAGTACTGTAACAGGAATTAAAGTAACCAATATTACGGATATAGATATTGTGACTAATAATCCATGCATACTTGTCCCGGTAAATGTAGGTGTTCAAAAAGGAATTTATACTTTTGAAATTACCTTGCCTATCATCTCCCAAAACTATTATATTTCGTATCAGAGATGTTGCAGAAATAACACTATCTTAAATCTGGTTGATCCGGGTGGAACAGGGGCTGCTTTTACCACGGAAATATCTCCGGAGGCTCAGAATTTCTGTAATAACAGCCCAAAGTTTGACCATTTTCCTCCGGTTGTCATTTGTGTCAACAGACCCATTAATTTTGACCATTCGGCTAGCGATGTGGATGGGGACAGCTTGGTATATGAGTTTTGCATTCCACTTACTGCCGGTGGCACAGATGGTGCCACAACACCAGGCAATCCAGAATCATGCAATGGAGTTACACCAAACTCTCAAAATTGCAGACCACCTTACGCCGAAGTCAACTTCAGACAACCAAACTTTACATATGACAGGCCTATGGCAGGTAATCCGATAGTATTTATTGATCCTGTAACAGGAATAATCGGTGGTTCCCCTAATTTGCTTGGCCAATATGTGGTGGGTGTTTGTGTAAAAGAATATAGAAACGGACAACTTATCGGAACCTTACGCCGCGACTTTCAGTTTAACGTAACCACCTGCGAAGTAGCCGTAATAGCCGATCTCAAAGCCACATCCAAAACCCAGACAGAATTTACCATCAATAGTTGCGGGGATTTTAAGATCGATTTTCTGAACTTAAGTACGGATGTTCGATTTATACAGAACTATTACTGGGAATTTGATATAAAAGGCAAAAAGGAAATTTATAATACCAGAAACGTTTCAGTGACCTTTCCGGGTCTCGGTTCCTACTCAGCTACCATGATTCTTAATAAAGACTTACCGGGACTGGCAGAATGCTCCGATACTGCTACAATAACTGTTAATTTGTATCCATCCATAGACACGGATTATGAATTTGCTTATGATACCTGTGTGGCAGGGCCTATAAATTATACTGACAAATCCGTGAGTGGGGCCGGACCAATTCTAAAATGGTTCTGGGATTTTGGGGAAGGTACTTCCACAGTCCAAAACCCGGCCTTCGAATTCGAAAGTCCCGGCCTTAAATCCGTTAGGCTCATATCTGAGGACGTAAACCTTTGTCGGGATACCAGTATTCAGGATGTAAATTATTTCCCTGTTCCGTCTCTGATAATCATTGAACCAAATACATTTATCGGTTGTCAGCCTGCCAATATTTTTTTTGATAACCTGAGTTTTCCGATCGATGAAACATATACCCTGGAATGGGACTTCGGTGATGGAAACACCAGTGGTGAAATAAGTCCTACTAATACCTACCTGGATGTGGGTACCTATAATGTGTCTTTAAAAATAATTTCACCTATTGGTTGCGAAACGGCCAAATCTTTTAATGGGCTGATAAAGATAGTACCAAGCCCGACTGCCGGATTTTCTTTTACCCCGGAAGAACCAAATCTGAGTAATAACACCGTACAGTTTGCTGATGAATCACAAAATGCCATTTCTTATCTATGGAAGTTTGATAGTCTGGCCATTTCACTATTTCAAAATCCCAGCTATACGTTCAAGGATACCGGCACTTATGTGATCAGTCAGATCGTACTCCATCCATCAGGATGTACTGATACTGCAACTGCTTTAATATCTATCTTTCCTATTGTTAACTTTTTTGTTCCAAATGCATTCACACCCAATCATGATGGTCTGAATGATGATTTTATACCAAAAGGTAGTTTTTTAGGACTTAGAAATTACAACTTTACCATCTGGAACAGATGGGGGGATAAGATTTTCGAAACTGCCGATTACAGTATAGGATGGAATGGACAGCGAAACAATACCGGTGATATTGCTCAACCGGGAGTTTATGCCTTTCTGATCACCTATATTGACCCTTTGGGAGAAAATAAAACATTGAAGGGCCACTGTACGCTTTTAAGATAACATCATTCCTCTAAATTACGAATTACGAA
>JACMLK010000034.1 GCA_014379665.1 Saprospiraceae bacterium
GTTGAACCACTTGCACCAAAAGAGTTTCCAGGATTAAAAGAGGTGCATGCAGTTGATGCTGCAGGAGTGCACCCACTTCTGCTGGCTATTGGCCAGGAGCGATATATGCCTTTTCGTGAACGTGTGCCGGAAGAATTGCTCACAATTGCAAACCATCTTCTTGGTAAAGGTCAGACATCGCTCGCTAAATATCTTTTCATAGCATGTGATGAAGATGAGCCAAATCTTACGACGCATCGGATTTATGATTTTTTTCAACACATGCTTAGCAGAGTTGACTTAAGTCGTGATCTCCATTTTCAAACACGTACTACAATTGATACACTTGATTATAGTGGCGATGACTGGAACGCAGGCTCAAAACTTGTAGTTGCAGCACGTGGACCTGCCCGCAGAGTATTATCTGCTGAGATACCTAATCAATTGTCATTGCCTGGTTCATGTCAACGCATTGATCTTGTGATGCCGGGTGTTTTGGCTGTCTCTTTCGATGCATTTACAAATTATGCTACAGCAAAAAAAGAACTGGAAACCTTATGTGATGCTATGTCAGACAAGGACCTTGATCAATGGCCATTATGGATTTTGACAGAAGACAGTAAATGGATGAGCGCTCAATTAAATAATTTTCTTTGGGCTGCATTCACCAGGTCAAATCCATCAAAGGACATCTATGGTTTAAAAGCTGAAGTCATTGATAAGCATTGGTCATGCAAAGCACCATTGATCATCGATGCCCGGATAAAATCGCATCACGCTCCGGTTCTCGAACCTGATCAGGCAGTAAGTAATAGAGTTGATGGAATGTTTGCGAAAGGTGGAATGCTGCATGGTAAGATTAAAGGTTTGTAAAGAGTCAATAGTGGGTAGTGACATTTCAAATGTGAGTAAGGATTGGAAAAACGAATGATGCAATTACCTGAAGGATTTGTAACACGAATGAATGCTCAGCTGGGTGTGGAAGCTGATGAATTTTTCAAAGCACTGTCTCTACCCTCGCCCACCAGCATCAGGTTAAATCACCATAAAGGAAAATCTTCTTTTACTGATCTTCAACCCATACCATGGTGTGATAAAGGTTATTACCTTGAACAACGACCCAGGTTTCATCTTGATCCGCACTGGCATGGGGGTGCATATTATGTGCAGGAAGCATCCTCCATGATTCTTGATTCCGTGATAGGTCAATTAAATCTTGATCAGACACCACGAATCTGGTTGGACCTTTGCGCTGCTCCAGGAGGCAAAACAGGAATAATTGCAAAACATCTGAACCCTTCAGATATTCTGATCGCAAATGAAATTGTACCTCAGCGCAAAACAATATTATGGGAGAATCTTGTGAAAGGGGGTTTTATGAATACCATGCTTCTGAACGAAAAATCTTCTTCATTTCGTGAACCTTTGGCCGATGTCATTTTAATCGATGCCCCATGTGCTGGTGAAGGTATGATGCGAAAAGAGCCTGAAGCAATTCAACAATGGAATCAGGGATTAGTGGATGCCTGTTCTTTTTTACAACAACAAATTGTCAATGATGCTATTAAAGCCTTAAAACCGGAAGGATATCTTATTTATAGCACTTGTTCGTATAGCCTGGAAGAAAATATTTACAACATATCCCTCTTCAATGAAAAGAATGGACTTGAATCCATTCCAATGTACTTTCCTGAAATATGGGGTATAGATAAATTAAAATACAAAGAAGCACTCGGATACCAGATGTATCCACATAAAGTAAAGGGGGAAGGTTTATTTATCTCAGTATTAAAAAACAATTCGCATCCGGATTTAAAAATTTCAGGAAATAAAAAACACGTAAATGAATTTTCGTCTGCCCTATCAACATTTGAAAACATTTTAAACGCGCCCTCATCTCTGCTTATCAGAAAAAATGACGACTACCATTCAGTGATAACCTCTGAAGCAGAACAAAAAGCAAATGAGGTGCTTCAGAAATTTCCAAGGGCTGAGATTGTTGTTGGTGCAGGGCAGTTAAAAGGAAAAGATGTCATTCCTTCCCATTCGTTGGCAATGGCAGGTCTGCAGGTAAATGATGTCCAGACTATTGAATTGGATCAGGATGCAGCATTGGATTTTCTTGAACGTTCAACAAATATTAAATCCCAGGTAAATGAAAATGGATGGTATATCACAACCTTCAAAGGCACCCGTCTGGGATGGCTTAAACATACATCACAGGGATGGAAGAACCATTACCCGATGAACTGGAGGTTGCGA
>JACMLK010000035.1 GCA_014379665.1 Saprospiraceae bacterium
ATTATACTTTATACACTATTTTTCTAAATAAATATGTGAACAATTCCGGGGATGTAAATTATGCATCTATCAAGTCAAATATAGGGGAATTGAACAAAATAGTAAGCATCTTTGAGCAATCCAAACCGACTAAAAACTGGAGCAAAAATGATCAGTTGGCGTTTTGGATTAATGCTTATAATGTATTTACCATTAAGTTGATCACCGATAACTACCCCCTGAAAAGCATACAAAATCTCGCAGGTGGTAAAACATGGGATATCAAACGAATAAAGATAAATGGTACGATTTATTCGCTCAATGATATTGAAAACGATATCATCAGATCACGATTTAAAGACGCCCGCATTCATTTTGCTTTGAATTGTGCCGCTGTATCATGTCCGCCATTGTTTAATGAAGCTTACCGTGCTGAACAACTCGATAGTCAACTTGAAAGTCAAACTAAAAAGTTTATCAATAACCCAAAGTATCAGAAATTAACCTCTTTAAAGGTGACATTATCCAAAATATTTGATTGGTATGCTTTAGATTTTGGAATTAAAATAGATTTCTTAAATAAATATAGTAAGATAAAAATCGAATATGGCGCAACAACCGTATATAATGAATACGACTGGTCATTGAATGATATCAAACATAAATAAAAATTAAAATAAAAGATCATGGTTAGATTATTAATATTCAGCTGTCTTGTGTTATGTTTTAATGCCTGCGGCCAACAACACAAAAAATCAGGTATGATCTCATTAGAAAAGACAGAAAATGAATACATAGAAGTAGATACCACCTGGTCAGAAAAAGTCTTGAAATCAGATGCGGAATGGAAAAAAATCCTGACACAAAAACAATATTATATTCTCAGAGAGCATGGTACTGAACGGGCTTTTAGCAGTGAACTGTATGAAGTGAAGGAAGAAGGCATTTATATATGTGCCGGATGTAAAAACCCGTTGTTCTCTTCCAGTGCTAAATTTGATTCAGGTACGGGTTGGCCAAGCTATTTTCAGCCACTTTCTAAAAAAAGCCTTAATGTCGGTTCAGACAAAAGTCTGGGTATGGAAAGAGATGCACTTTCATGTCAAAGATGTGATGGACATTTGGGACATGTATTTAACGATGGCCCAAAGCCTACCGGATTGAGATATTGTATTGATGGAGATGGCCTCTTGTTTGTCCCCAAAAAATCAGCCAGTGCAGTGGCAACCTTTGCGGGAGGTTGTTTCTGGTGTACGGAGACTATTTTTGAGCATATCAAAGGAGTTAATGAAGTTATTTCAGGATATTCCGGAGGGAGTGAAGAAAATCCTACTTACGAAAATGTAGGTGCCGGACGGACCGGTCATGCAGAGGCATTTGAGGTATATTATGATCCTGAAGTGATCAGTTATGCTGATTTGGTGAGGGTATTTTTTGCATCTATTGACCCGACCACTGTTGATGGACAGAAACCGGACTTTGGTAAACAATACAGGACCATAGCTTTTTATAAAAATGATGAAGAGAAAGTCATCATTGAAAATAAAATTAAGGAGATTGCTTCCGAATACAATAAACCCATTGCAACCCAGGTTGTACCTTTTGTTAAATTCTGGAAAGCAGAAGCATATCATCAGGATTTTGTAAAGAACAATCCGGATCAAGGGTATGTAAGGGCTGAAAGTATTCCGAGAAGAGAAAGTACATTGGCTAAGGTGAAGGATTTGCTGAGGTAAGGAATTCAAGTAAATCCAAAGTCAGTTCATAAAAAATCTTTATGCACATCATCATTATAGGCAATGGAATAGCAGGCTCTTCAGCTGCCAGACACATCCGGAAAAACAGTGATCATGTGATTACCATGTTTTCCGATGAGACTGATTATCCTTTTTCACGTACTGCATTAATGTATCTTTATATGGGTCATATGAAGTTTGATCACATTAAGCTTTATGAAGACTGGTTTTGGGCTAAAAACCGGATTAAGATTATTAAGGATAGGGTAAATTCTATTGATACTACAAATAAAATAATTTCCCTTAATAAGGGTGATAATATTTCTTACGATAAACTTATCATAGCAACAGGCTCCAAATCCAACAAATTCGGTTGGCCGGGACAGGATCTGGAAGGGGTGCAGGGTTTATATCATTTGCAGGATTTAGAAAGTATGGAAATTGCATCTGAAAAGGGCATAACAAGGGCAGTAATTGTGGGCGGTGGATTAATTGGCATTGAGATGGCTGAGATGTTTCATAGTCGGCATATTCCGGTTACCTTTCTGGTGCGTGAAGATAGTTTCTGGAATATTATCTTGCCGAAGGAAGAGTCAGAAATGGTGAACCGGCACATTGTTGCCCACGGAATAGTCCTGAAATTAGGTGAAGAGCTTGCAGAAATCAAGGGACAAGACGGAAAAGTTAAATCAGTTATTTGTAAAAGTTCCGGTGAGGAGATAAGTTGTGAGTTTGTGGGGTTAACGGTAGGCGTGAGTCCTAATATTGATATCCTGAGGTCATCAGGTATATCAACCAATCGAGGTATCATTGTCGACGAATATCTCCGTACTTCTGAAGATGACATCTATGCTGTAGGTGATTGTGTGGAATTATCCGATCCCAAACCCGGTAGACTCAAAATCGAAGCAGTTTGGTACACAGGTAGGATGATGGGCGAGACAGTAGCTAAAACTATATGTGGTGATCAGACAGCTTATGATCCGGGTATATGGTTTAATTCTGCCAAATTTTTTGATATCGAGTATCAGGTATATGGGGATATTCCTGCCATAATACCTGAACATATTACTTCACTTTATTGGCAGCACGCTACAGAAAATAAAGCTATCCGTATCAATTTTGACACTGCGACAGAATCTGTGACCGGGTTTAATCTCATGGGTATCAGGTACAGACATGCGGTGTGCGAAAAGTGGATCAAAGAAAGAACAAAAATCGAAACGGTATTAGAACATTTGTCATTGGCCAATTTTGATCCGGAGTTTTTTGAAGCGTATGAAGGCGCTTTCATTGCAATGTATAACCAAAAGAGCGGCAAATCTCTGAAGCTGAAAGCCAGAAGAAAATTAGTTATGGTAAAACAGTTTTTAATAGGCTGATGGGAAGATGCAGATTCAATCAAACAATTATTATGTGGATTTGATTAAATAAATATTGTGTTAAAGAAACTATATACCACAGAAGTGCGTTAATAAGTACTTAAATAAGTCATCATGGAAGTTATAAATTATTCAATATTAAGAAATAATCTCAAAGAAGTCCTGGATAAAGTTTCTGAAGAACAACAAACATATATAGTCAATCGTGGAAATTCCAATGCCGTAATCATTTCACTGGATGAATATAATAGTTGGATGGAAACAATGTACTTGCTTTCTACTGATGCAAATAGAAAAAGCCTTGATGCAGCAATTGAAAGGGATACAAAAGGTGAGTATATCCTTCAGGATTTGATCGAAGAATGAAAAGGAGCTTGACTTGGGATATAGAAGGGTGGAATGATTATCTTTATTGGCAGAGTAATGACAAATCCATGCTTAAAAGAATCAATAAAATCATAACAGATTTCCTTCGGGATCCATTTAATGGAATTGGGAAAACAGAACATTTAAAAGGGAACTTATCCGGATTGATATCGAGGAGGATAAATGATGAGTATAGATTGATATACAAGGTTTATGATGACAGAATTTTAATTATTAAATGTCGATATCATTATTAAATAATTAAGGATTTTTAATAACATGCAATCATACAAATCCATATCCATCACGGCACATCACCAAACAGATAGTCTACAGATTAGCCAGAAACTGGCGTTGTCTTTCATTAGTATTGGTTTCCTGCTCCAAATGGTTTTTTGGATTAGTTTCCGTTCAAATGATGCATTACTTTGGCTTTGGTCATCAATAGGATTGGTTACCATTGGATCGTTTTGGTACACGTTTGCTCAATATAAAAGTACATTGCCCGGGATAAAAAACAACCACAATTGGTTTGAATCACTTACATCCCGTGGTTCAACGGCATGGATATTGGCCATATTTCTCACCGGATTTTATATAATACTTTATTGGTATCCGCACTTATTAGGGCAAGGCAATGGAGGTGCAATAAATACTGGATTGATCGCACTTTTTGACCCGTTAAGTATGTTTATGAAAGGTAAACCTGCGAGTCAGTGGTTTGTGTATGGGGCTATTTATACATTGACGATTTTGTTACTTGGTGCGAAATTTATCTACAAATACAGACATAGCAAATATCAGATCTACCGTACCATTTCCATCATGTTTTTTCAAACAGCCATAGCATTTATTCTTCCTGAGATCATGCAGAGTATGAACAACCCGTATTATGATTTCAAAAACATATGGCCACTCAATTACTACTTCTTTTTTGACTGGAACATTGACGCGATGCTGGCAGCAGGTACCTTTGGATATTTTATGTTGTTTTGGGGTATCATTTCATTTTTAGTGATCACACCGGTACTTACCTATTTTTTTGGTAAAAGATGGTACTGCTCCTGGGTGTGCGGCTGTGGTGGATTGGCAGAGACTGCGGGGGATCCGTTCAGACATCTGTCAGATAAATCACTCAAAGCATGGAAGATCGAGCGATGGATGGTTCATAGTGTCTTAGTTTTTGTGACGCTCATGACGGTGGCAGTTTTAGTAACCAGATTTACCGGAATAAGAAATATCTTTTTAATAGACAGTGGTACATTGAGTGGCTGGTATGGATTTTTTATTGGTGCTGCATTTTCAGGCGTAGTGGGTGTAGGTTTTTATCCGATCATGGGTAGCAGGGTATGGTGCAGATTCGGATGTCCTATGGCAGCTTATCTGGGCATCTTACAACGATTTACCATTAAGTTACCCTGGAATAAAGAAGCCAAACGAATGTCGAAATTCCGGATCACCACCAATGGCAGTCAATGCATTTCCTGTGGTAATTGTTCCACCTACTGTGAGATGGGTATCGATGTGAAGGCTTATGCACAGAGACAGGAAGACATCGTCCGGGCTTCGTGTGTAGGATGCGGCATCTGTAGCGCTGTTTGTCCGAGAGGAGTATTGAGGTTAGAGAATCTCTAAAGAACTTAAAGCTTTCAAATATGTAAAGCTCTATTTCCAGTTGCTGCCAGAGCAGCTTCTTTGACAGCTTCGGTATATGTAGGATGTGGATGTGATATTCTGGACATATCTTCGGCACTCGCTCTGAATTCCATCAACGCAACGGCCTCCATTATCACATCAGCCACACGTGGACCTACCATATGAACACCAAGGACTTCGTCTGTATTTTTATCAGCCAGCACCTTGACAAAACCTTCCGTATCCATACTTGCACGTGCCCGGCCAAGTGCTTTGAAGGGGAATTTACCGCTTTTGTATGGAATACCTGATGCTTTCAGTTCCTCCTCTGTTTTACCCACTGCAGCGACCTCTGGCCAGGTGTATACAACACCCGGGATTAGATTATAATCAATATGCGGCTTTTCTCCGGCTATATATTCAGCCACAAATATACCTTCTTCTTCAGCTTTGTGCGCCAACATAGCACCTTTGATGACATCACCTATAGCAAAAATTCCGGAAACAGTTGTTTCCAAATGCTCATTGACATTGATCCTGCCTTTGTCATCCACAGTGATACCTGCCGCTTCAAGATTCAGACCGTCGGTATATGCTTTCCGACCTATAGCCACCAAACAATAATCCGCTTTAATATCAAAATTTTTATCACTGTCTCTTTTTTGAACATTCACCGTGCAGCCTGTTTTTGTAGCTGTAACACCTGTGACACTATGACTCAGATAGAAGGTCATACCAAGTTTTTTTAGCGACCGCATCAATTCTTTTCCGCAATCACTATCCATGGTGGGTAAGATACTATCCATGAACTCTACTACATCCACGGAAGTACCCAATCTGGCAAAAACAGACCCCAATTCAAGTCCTATCACACCTCCTCCTACTATGACCATTTTCTTTGGCACCTCATCAATATTTAATGCTTCGGTCGAAGTAATGACTCTGTTTTTGTCGTAATGAAATACATCCGGTACAATTGGTTTTGATCCGGTGGCAATAATGATTTGTTTTCCTTTTATTTCTTTTCTTCCACTGGCAGATTCAATGGCAATTATATTTTGTGACATAAAAGATCCTTGCCCGATGTACACATCAATTTTATTTTTTTTCATAAGGAACTCTATGCCTTTACAAGTTTGATTTACCACATCATTTTTGCGACTGATCATTTGTTTCATATTGATCTTTACATCAGATGTTTCAATACCGTGTTCCGTAAATCTCGTTACAGCATGGTGATAATGCTCAGAACTATCCAGTAATGCCTTGGACGGAATACACCCCACGTTAAGACATGTACCTCCAAGTGTATCATATTTTTCAACAATAGCGACTTTTTTTCCTAATTGGGCTGAGCGAATAGCACCAACATATCCTCCCGGACCTGATCCAATCACAATCACATCATATTGCATCATTCACTTGCTTTATATTTTGAAGAAT
>JACMLK010000279.1 GCA_014379665.1 Saprospiraceae bacterium
ACGATACCCACCAAAGAAGCGAACAGCACGTTAATACAATTTGAAATAAATTTTTCTGAATCAGCGCGAACTTTCTGAAGGATATTAAGTGTCTCTCCGCTTCGCTGATCTTCAAATTGCTGAAAAGGCAGTTTTAATGAATGTTTCAATCCGTCTGTATATACCCTTGCTCCAAATTTCTGAATGATCAGACTGGTGACATAATCCTGAAATGCCTTTGCAATCCGGCTCACCATGGCCACACCGATAGCGGCAAGTATGAGCAACCCAACCCCTTTCATAAAACTATCGTGTGTATAATCAGTTGGTCTGGAAGCAAATCTATCTATGATCTTTCCAAAAATATAGGGATCAAGCAGTGAAAATGTCTGATTGATGGCAGCCAGCAAAAGTGCTAAAAAAATAAGTAATTTATAGTTTTTTAAGTATTGAAATAATAATTGCATTTCGTAATATTAGTAAGGAAGACGTATTGATTACTGACTAAGACAAAAATCACTTTCATTTTGTTCAAGAGTATGTTTTAATTTTCATGTTTGAGGGAAAGCGAGCAAATTTAATTTTTGACAAGACATATTTTGCAGTCGTAGCCGGAAGCTACGGCGAAAAATATAACGCAGTATAAAACAAAATTTGCCGCTTGTAGACAAATGATGAAATTTTATACATACTCTAACAATGGATTTTTCTTTTTCCTTAAGTTATAAAATCATACCGTCAATGATTCTTCCGGCAATCTTGAAAAATAGGCAACAATTATGACCATAGCTCCACCAACCATAAGAAATAAGGCATTAGAACCAAACTGATACCAGATCAGACCTGCCAGTGAACTCGCTATTAATGAACAAATGCTTTGAAATGATGCATAGGTTCCAATTGCCGTAGCGGTGTCTTGCCGGTCAGAAATATTGCTGATCCAGGCTTTTGAAATGCCTTCAGTAGCCGCAGCATACACGCCGTAAAGAAAAAATATAATAAACAAGCCATAGATATTTTCATTGAATGACATTCCTAAATAAACCAAACCAAATATGATTATCCCAAAAATAAACATCCTTCTAAATCCCATTTTATCTGCCAGTATACCCAAAGGAAAGGCAAACAGTACGTACACCAAATTGTAAAAAATATACACACCGATGATGGCCGAGTCATTTAAACCCGTTTCTTTAGCTTTAAGCAATAGAAATACATCAGAACTGTTGAACAGTGCAAATGCAAGCAGTCCGATTAATAAGGATCGGTAATTGGCTGGACTTTCTTTCCAGTATTTTAAAAAGGAAAAAAAAGAAGGTGCAGGTTTTCTATCGGTTTTGATTACATTTTTATCTTTTAACAAAATAGTACACCCAATGGCAATCAATCCGGGTACAAAAGCTATAAAAAATAATGTTTTGTAATCTTCAGGATAATAATATAGGTAAAGTAATGCGAATGCCGGCCCTGCGACTGCCCCCAGGGTATCCATAGAACGATGGAACCCAAATACTTTACCTTTAGTGGAAGGAGAGGCTTCATCTGACAAAATGGCATCTCTTGCTCCGGTTCGGATGCCTTTACCGAACCGATCAATTGTTCTGGCCACAAATATCCAAACGGGAAAAATAAAGAGTCCCATCATGGGTTTGGAGATAGCACTGAGCGCATAACCAAACTGTACGAATGGCACCCGCTTTCCGGTGAGATCAGATCGTTTGCCAAAGTATCCTTTGCTTAGTCCGGCAGTGGCTTCCGCTACTCCTTCCAGTATACCTATAAGTACAATAGAAAAACCAATGCTCTTTAGATATATCGGCATGATGGGATACAGCATTTCACTGGCCATATCGGTACATAAACTTACCAACGATAAGATCCAGACTGTGCGGGTGATGAACGTCAATTTTTGCGTTTTAATGAATCCCTTATTTTACCATAAGGTTATTCATATTTTGGCTTCTTTAACCTTTTTTCAGCTTTCTTTTCTTTAGGTGTTTTGAGCGCCTCTTTTTTTACTTCTTTTTTAACATCTTTACTTTTTGCCATGACTTATGCTTTATTATTAATGGATGAAAAGTTGTGAATTGGAAGGTTATTTCCAGTGGCGTAAAGGTATTTAATTCAATTCCTTTTTTATATACCTGGCTTTATATTTTTTATGAAGAATTGGAATTTTGATTTTCAAAAGTCATTAATATCTATTATTTTTGTTCCAATCAAACTTAGATCTCATGCTATATATACCTGCATCAGACCGTTATCAGAATATGCAATATAGACGTTGTGGAAAAAGCGGTCTTCTGCTTCCTTTAATTTCTCTTGGTTTCTGGCATAATTTCGGTGATATGGATGATGTTGAAGTGTATAGGAAAATTGTTTATAAAGCCTTTGATCATGGTATAACCCACTTTGATTTTGCAAATAATTACGGACCTCCTCCCGGTTCTGCAGAAAAAAATGTAGGTTCGATCCTGAAAAGTGATTTCAAAGGGTACAGAGATGAAATGATTATCTCTACCAAAGCAGGATATCTGATGTGGCCCGGTCCATATGGAGAATGGGGTTCCAGAAAATATTTACTATCCAGCCTGGATCAAAGTCTGAAACGCCTGGAAATTGACTATGTAGATATATTTTATGCTCACCGACCGGATCCTGATACTCCACTGGAAGAAACAATGGGTGCCTTGGCGGATGCTGTTAAACAAGGTAAAGCATTATATGTCGGTATCTCGAGTTACCCTGCTGAAATGACCACAAAAGCTGCCAATATTTTAAAATCTATGGGTACACCATGCCTGATACATCAGCCCAAATATTCCATGCTCGACCGTTGGGTAGAAGGAGAATTACTTGGTGTACTAGAGCAAAAAGGAATTGGTTGTATTGCATTTTCTCCATTGGCACAAGGATTGTTGACTGATAAATATTTAAAAGGCATTCCGGAAAACTCCAGAGCGTCCAAATCTCATGGCGCCCTTCAGACCAAACAGATTACGAAAGAAATTGTGGAAAAGATAAAGAAACTGAATGAAATTGCAAAAAACAGAAATCAGACATTGGCTCAGATGGCAATCGCATGGTTACTCAAAGATGAAAGGGTGACATCAGTGCTTATAGGAGCAAGTAATGTTGATCAACTTACCGACAATCTTCATACACTTACAAATCTCGGGTTCGCAGGCGAAGAGTTAGCTAAAATAGAATCTGCACTTTTATCTTAGATATATTACTACAGAAGCTAATAACGGTTGTTACTTATTTCATTTTCATAAAGGTAACATTTGTGATTACATATGACCAGCATCATCCCAAATACTGAAAGTGATCAATCAAATACATTGCAATTCCTTTTAAATTTGTTTAAACAAAATTTAAACAGTATGTATCAGAATAAAAAAGTGATAGGTTTATGGATGGATCATGAAGGTGCCTATGTGATCAATACTCCTGACAACACCAATGTCGGAGATTTTGAGGTGATCACGAAAATCAAATCAAATCTGCATGGAAGTTTTGGAAGCAGTCAGGATGCAAATTCAAATAAAATAAGTACGGAATTGCACCAATATTTTAAACAGTTAAGTCGCGAATTGAATGGAAATGACTTTGCTTATGTCATCGGTCCTGGTAAAGCGCAGGAAGAATTTCGCAATTTTGTAAAGAAGGAAGGAGCACTAAAGGATTTGAAAATGGAGGTTGATACGGCTGAGGCCCATATGACTAATAACCAGATGGTTGCAAAAGTACGGACTCATTTCAGGAGTGAATGATTTTGGATTATAAAAAGAAATAATATTACCATTTCAGTTCAAACCAGATACAATCTATTTCCTCACCATGTGTGCTATCTGGGAAGGTATTTTTTTGAACAAATCCGCATTTCTTTAATACTTTTTGTGAAGCCAGATTGTCTATATGCGTGATAGCGAATAATTCATGGATATTCATGTTGAGTTTTGCATAATCAATCCATGCTTTGGTACATTCCGTTGCATAACCTTTTCCCCAGAATTCAGGCAAAAAACGATATCCGATATCGTAAAAATTTATATGACCATTGGTGAGAACGTCAAGAAACTTTATGCCTGCCCAACCAACAAAGGCGTTTGTTTCGTTCTCAATCACTGCCCATCTGCCTATGCCATTATTCCTGTATTGCTGTTTAATATTTTCAAGATAATGATACACTTCTTCAATATTATTGATTGGATTATTACCAAGATACCTCATGACCAGAGGGTCAGCATCCATCATAAAAAGATTCGCAGCATCACTTTTCAGCAAAGGGCGGAAAGTAAGTCTGGAAGTATGCATACTACCTGATTTCATTCTGAATTTTATAAAGTGAATACTTAAGTGTTATCCTTTCTTCTCTATTTCCTTCAAGCTTTCCATTCTATTTCTGACTAAGAAATCATCTATGGTTTCAAAGTGTTCTATCACTCTTCTATCTTTAAATTCAAATACTTTTTCTGCAAGACCCTGAAGAAAATCCCTGTCGTG
>JACMLK010000280.1 GCA_014379665.1 Saprospiraceae bacterium
AAGATCTCGAGTTTTATTCAGTTATTCGGGCCATCAAATCCATTGAAGAAGCAGATGTCTGCCTACTGATGTTGGATGCCACTGTGGGTTTGGAATCTCAGGATCTAAGTATTCTTGGTCTGATACAAAAGCGTAAAAAAGGATTGGTCATACTTGTCAATAAGTGGGATCTGGCCAAAAAGGAGACTAATACCGCAAGAGATTTTGAGAAAAATCTGAAGGAGAAAATAGCTCCGTTTAATGATGTGCCCATTCTTTTTACTTCTGTCCTGGAAAAACAAAGAATCTTTAAAACAATTGAAGTAGCATTGGAAGTCAACGCCAACAGAATTCAAAAAATTAAAACATCAGTGCTTAATGATGTAATGCTCGAAATCATAGAAAAGACACCACCTCCCGCACATCGAGGTAAGTACATCAAAATAAAATATGTGACTCAACTACCTTTGTACTATCCCGCATTTGTATTTTACTGCAATCATCCTGACCACGTTAAGCCAAGTTATAAAAATTTTATTGAAAATCAGCTTCGCAAAAACTTTAATTTTACAGGAGTTTCCATCAGTATTTTTTTCAGAGAAAAATAGAGTGATATGGCGTGGATTAAAACAAATTTTAAAGGAGTATGGACATTCGAACCTAAAATATGGAAAGATCAACGTGGCTATTTTATTGAGTCTTTCAATATTTCCTCTCTTCCGGTTGAACTAAAAAAAATCGATTTTAAACAGGATAATGAAGCCAAATCTACCAGAGGAGTGTTGAGGGGATTACATTATCAGTTACCACCTAATGCCCAATCCAAATTAGTAAGGTGCGTGACCGGTGAAATTTTGGATATTATTGTTGATATCAGACCTGACTCTGATACCTTTGGCAAGTATCTTTCAGTTATTTTAAATGAAATTAATAAAAAACAACTCTTCGTACCTTCGGGCTTTGCGCACGGATATGTTGTGTTGTCTGAAACGGCTATTGTTTCATATAAATGTGATCATTTTTATGACCCCCTGGCAGAAGGAGGATTAAAATATAATGACCCGACTATGGGTATCAACTGGATATTATCCAATGAACAATTGGTGATATCTGAAAAGGATACGAATCTCCCAGTATTCGGCGAACATAAGACATTTGTAGTTTAATCCAAATCGTGGAATAAATTGGAATATAAAACAAAAATAGCGGTACTTGGAGCAGATGGTCAGTTAGGAAGTGAATTCAAATTTCTTTCCGGGCAATTTGAGCATTTGGACTTTATCTTTTTTAGTCGTAAAGCTTTGGATGTCACTTCAGAACCTGCACTCAGGTCGATGATTTTAAGTGATACTCCTGATTATGTCATTAATTGTGCGGCATATACAGCGGTGGACAAAGCTGAGACAGATCGCCAGTCATGCTTTGCCATTAATACCCATGCATGCCGGACTATCACCGAAATACTGAATGATACAAATACCAGATTAATACATTTTTCTTCTGACTATGTGTATCATACCTTTGATGGTTTTCCGATCAGAGAATCAAATGAAACTGATCCCAAAGGCATTTATGCTAAATCCAAGCTCGAAGGTGAAAACATCATCCGGCAATCCGGAGTGGAAGCACTTATTATAAGGACTTCCTGGGTTGTTTCTTCCTTTGGACACAATTTTTTAAAGACTATGTTGAAATTGGCTGCGGAAAAGTCATCGATCAATGTTATCAATGACCAATATGGAGCACCTACTTATGCTCGCCACCTTGCAAAAGCCATACTGGAAATTATCGTTAAAGTAAAAGAAAAACCTGCACTGGTGTCCTATTTTGATGAGACCTATAATTATTCCAATGAAGGTATTATTACATGGTATGATCTTGCAACCCATATCATGAAGGTGACCGGATTAACATGTGAGGTTTGCCCTATTGATACCTCAAATTACAGAACAGCGGCAGTCAGACCACATTGGAGTGTACTTTCAAAGCAAAAAATAAAAGAGACATTTGAAGTAGAGATTCCACATTGGTACAGTGCGATCCAGGAGTGTCTTAATGAGATAAATCGGGAAGAATAGTTGCGGTATGCGGTATGCGGAGTACGGAATGCGGATTGCGGTAAGCGGAATGCGGAATGCGGTAAGCGGTAAGCGGAGTACGGAATGCGGATTGCGGTAAGCGGAGTACGGAATGCGGAATGCGGATTGCGGGTAGCGGATCTACTCTTCGTTCAAGTGTTCTTCATTCGTCGTTCGAGTGTTCGATAGTTCGTCATTTGAGTGTTCGTCGTTCAAGTGTTCATCGTTCAAGTGTTCTGGCTTGCGGTTTGCGGAATGCGGTTTGCGGGATGGCGAGAGCTCGGTGGTTCGAGTGCTCGGTTGTTCGAGTGTTCGTCGTTCGAGTGTTCGAGTGTTCGGTTGTTCATCGTTCGAGTGTTCGGTTGTTCGGTTGTTCCTTCGTTCGGTTGCTCGTCGTTCGGTTGTTTATTTTTCCATCAGCCTCAAAGCTTCTTTCTTAGTCAATTGCGAAAGTTGTGGATTAGCTTCCACAAATTGTTTCACCAGCAATGGATTATATTTGCTGTATTGCCTCAATGCCCATCCCTGGGATTTCCTTATAAAAAATTCCCCCGACGTATCATGTTTTAATATGGCTTCAAAGAGTAAGTCTGTATCGGTTTGCAATCCATATTTTAATTGAAAGATCATAGCAGATCGCTGTAACCACATATGATCACTTTCTATCCACCTATAGACATATTTGTCTCTGCATACCTTGTCTTTCTGAAATATATTTCCCACTATATTGGAGGCGATGGCATCCACAGTATCCCACCACGATTTGGTGATGATCAGTTGTTCGATCATAGGCATATGGCTTGAATTCAACAAAGCTGCATTCAAAGTAAGAATGTCAACTGCCATATACTGCATTTCCCGTTGATCTGCTTTCCACAAGTGACTGATCAAAGGTGAGAGATGCTCACTGGATTTTAAATCAAATTTTTTCTTAAGATGTTGCAGTATTTCTTTACGAAGTGTTGCACTGATGCCATAAAATTCAAAGTTATCTTTCATATACGCTTTCATTCCCGGTGCGCGGGATGGATCTGCATATTTTTGGCATTCGGATACTATGTAATTATATATCTCCACGAAATTGACTAATCTTAGGTAATGTTAAAGGCTTGGTTTCAAATTAATCCTGATAAACCTCTTCATAAGCTGATTTATCATTAGACACTATGATGACCAAAACGATAATGGAGACAATGATGCTTAAAGCTGAACCAACACTATTGGCAATTGAAAGCATTTTATTCATTTCATCTCCGGAAAGCATCGTCCAGCGAACAATGCTAAACACAATATTTACCCCCACCACAGCATAAGCAAGATTAATAGAAAAACTTCTTTTTATGAGCAGGAAAAGACCGCCAAGAATGTATAATAATGAAAAGAATAAACCTATGTAACCAAATAAAATAATTCTTTCAGTCATTTCATCTGACAAATGGAACACTTCGTCAAATATTTCTTTTACTTCTTCATTATCATCGTCTTCTCCATTATTATTTGCTAAAGTAGTATCTGTTACGGATACTGTATCATTGATGGTCTGTAAAGTATCTGTGTTAATTAAAGATGTATCAGTGGTTTCTGTATCAATAGTGTCTTCTTCAGCGTTGTTATCATTTTCTATTTTAGTGATTATTTTATCCTTAAGGGCCAGAATTTCTCTGATATTGATGGACTGCAGGTCAGTTTTGATTCCGCAACCGCCGATCAGCATCATAAATATGGCAGTGATAATTGCCCAGGTAGGTGTTTTGTTTTGCATTACAATTATTTAGAAGTTAGTTTGACTTTTCAAAGATACGACTCAACATTCAAATAACAAATACACAGTCTGTATCTTTACAATAAAATAGACAGACATATGAATTCAGCCAATCAAACCTTCTCACTCAAAGATGGAATCAAACTTAAAACGGCTCACTATACTACAAACCATGCCATAGCCAATCTCATATTTCTGCATGGTTATACGGAGCATATCGGCAGGTATGACTGGATGTTTCAGACCTTAAACAAATCAAACATAAATGTTTTTACCTATGACCACAGAGGATTTGGTATGTCAGAAGGCGAGCGAGGATATATAAATAACTTTCAACAGTATGTTGACGATCTGAATCAATACTTACAACGTCTGAATAAACCTGAGTTGCCAACTTTTCTTATGGGGCACAGTATGGGAAGCCTTATAGGCGCTCACTATCTTGCTGGCAGATTCGATCATGGTTTTGCAGGATTTATTTCATCTGCAGGTGCATTTAAAATCGACGAAAACATTTCACCGTTTTTAAGAAAAATATCGGGAATAGTGGCCAGAATAACGCCTCATCTTCGCACTGTCAGTCTTAACGCCAATGCATTGAGTCGTGATCCATTGGAAGTAGTTAAATATCTCACTGATCCTAAAGTGTACCATGGAGGTACCAAAGCAAGACTTGGTCACGAGATGCTTGAAGCCATGAAAGCCATACAATTGAGTTGTTATAAAATCACTTTGCCTGTTTTATTGCTCCATGGTACGGAAGACAAACTGGCCGATCCATTGGGAAGCCGCATGATGTATGATAAAGTCAAATCCGAAGATAAGACACTAAGGTTATTTCCCGGATTGTATCATGAATTGATGCGTGAACCGGAGAAGGAAGAGGTGATGACTGCTATTTGTGACTGGATTAATATCAAATCCAAAAGAGACCTGTGAATCATGTTGCAGGTATATAAATATCAAAAGTTACACCTTTATTTAATTCTCCGGTTGCGGTGATAATACCGTGATGATTCTCCACAATTTTTTTAACAATAGCAAGTCCGATACCGGTTCCTTTGTACTCTTTTCTACTATG
>JACMLK010000281.1 GCA_014379665.1 Saprospiraceae bacterium
AAATCCAGTATGGTAGATGAATTGGTAAGGCGTTTTTTACTTGATTTCAAAGATAAAAAAATAGCTATTGTCTCTGTCGACCCGTCAAAACGAAAGACCGGTGGTGCCCTGCTTGGTGACCGGATTCGTATGAATGCGATCAACAATGATCGTGTATATATGCGTTCGCTGGCTACCAGACAATCCAATCTTGCATTATCCAAATACGTACAAGGTGCTGTAAATGTACTGAAAGCTGCCGGATTTGATCTTATCATCCTGGAGACATCAGGCATCGGGCAGTCAGATACAGAAATCGTGGATCATTCTGATGTATCCATGTACATCATGACACCCGAATATGGGGCTGCCAGTCAACTTGAAAAGATAGATATGCTTGATTTTGCAGATATCATAGCCATCAATAAATTTGACAAAAAAGGATCGCTTGATGCACTGAGGGATGTAAAAAAACAATTTCAACGAAATCACAATCTCTGGGATATTGAGACAGAGAATATCCCTGTGTATGGGACTATCGCTTCTCAATTTAATGATCCCGGGACAAATAAGTTATATAAAAAGCTCATCGCTGTCATTGACCTAAAGACCGGAACTGATCTAAGGAGTCAGATTGAACTGCCGACAGGGGACAGCGAAAAAGTGTATATCATTCCTCCGGCCAGGATAAGATATTTATCTGAAATATCAGAAAATAACCGTCAATATGATCAGAAAGTCCGTGAGCAGGCCCAAATAGCTACTAATGCTTACAGTATCATGAATACAGGCAATATCATAGAAGACAAAGAAATTAAAAATATACTGTCCGCTGAGTTTAAAAAAATTTATGACGACTTAAGCGGAGAAAATAAACGGATCATCGAAACATGGCCATCAAAAAAGGCAAATTATTCCGGAGAAGAATACATCTACAAAGTACGGGAAAAGGAAATAAAGATCATCCCGTTTACCAGATCATTATCGCATCTCAGAATACCAAAAATTAGTTTACCAAAATACAAAGACTGGGGTGATCTTCTTATCTGGAACCTTCAGGAAAATGTACCGGGAGAATTTCCTTACACCGCTGGAGTATTTCCATTCAAACGCGAAGGCGAAGACCCCGCCCGTATGTTTGCCGGTGAAGGTGGTCCTGAACGAACCAATAAACGATTTCATTATGTGTCCGTCGGCCTTCCTGCCAAAAGACTGTCTACGGCCTTTGATTCCGTGACATTATATGGAGAAGATCCTCATTACAGACCGGATATCTATGGTAAAATAGGCAATTCGGGTGTGAGTGTTTGCTGTCTGGACGATGCCAAAATTTTATATTCAGGATTTGACCTCTGTCATCCGTCTACGTCGGTTTCGATGACCATCAATGGTCCGGCTGCTACCATCTGTGCTTTCTTTATGAATGCTGCCATCGACCAGCAATGTGAAAAATACATCAGAGAACACCATTTATTATCGCTGGTTGAATCCAAAATGAAGGGAAAGTATGATGATAAAAGCGTTCAACGACCGGTGTACAAGGGCACTCTACCTAATGGAAATGATGGATTGGGTACATTATTGCTGGGAATCACAGGGGATGAAATTCTACCGAAGGATGTGTATCAAACGCTAAAAGCAAAAGCACTTAACTCCGTACGCGGAACTGTTCAGGCAGACATACTTAAAGAAGATCAGGCACAAAACACGTGTATTTTCAGCACGGAATTTTCCCTTAGACTGATGGGAGACGTGCAGCAGTATTTTATTCTTCATGATGTCCGGAATTTTTATTCGGTGTCCATTTCAGGGTATCACATCGCTGAAGCGGGTGCCAACCCAATTTCACAGCTTGCATTTACGCTTTCCAATGGATTTACTTTTGTGGAGTATTATCTCAGCCGGGGTATGCACATAGATGATTTTGCGCCCAATCTGTCATTTTTCTTCTCCAATGGGGTTGATCCTGAA
Source organism: Saprospiraceae bacterium (assembly GCA_014379665.1). Lineage (GTDB taxonomy): Bacteria > Bacteroidota > Bacteroidia > Chitinophagales > Saprospiraceae > OLB9. Next base: position 1,951 of record JACMLK010000281.1, read on the forward strand.
TATGCCGTAATCGGAAGAGTAGCTCGCAGAATATGGTCAAAGGCGATGAAATATAAATATGGCGGGAATGCAAGATCACAAATGCTCAAATACCACATACAAACTTCCGGTCGTTCATTACATGCTCAGGAGATTGCATTCAATGATATCCGTACTACTTTACAGGCGCTGTATGCCATCTATGACAATTGTAATTCACTGCATACCAATGCCTATGATGAAGCCATTACTACGCCAACGGAAGAAAGTGTCCGACGGGCTATGGCCATTCAGCTTATTATCAATAAGGAACTCGGTCTGTCGAAAAACGAGAATCCTATCCAGGGTTCATTTATTATAGAAGAACTCACAGATCTGGTAGAAGAAGCAGTCCTGGCAGAATTTGACAGCATCACCGAACGAGGCGGGGTTCTCGGTGCTATGGAAACGATGTATCAGCGTAGTAAAATTCAGGAAGAGTCACTTTATTATGAGACGCTCAAGCATTCAGGGGAATTTCCAATCGTAGGCGTAAATACTTTTCTATCCAGAGACGGCTCGCCGACTATTATACCTGCGGAGGTCATAAGGGCAACGGAAGAAGAAAAAATTGCCCAGATACAAACTGTCGAAAAAGTGCAGCAACGAAGCAAAGAAACATCGTCGTCTGCGCTGGTAAAATTGCAAAAAACAGCCATCACCAATGGAAATCTGTTTGATGAACTGATGGAGACTACCAAACACTGCACGCTTGGTCAAATCACCAATGCGCTTTATGAAGTAGGCGGAAAGTACAGAAGGAATATGTAAGCATTTAAAGCTGCATATTGCAATTGCAAAATCAGGATAAAAAGCAGCCGCCGAAACCCAAAGAAAGACATTATTCAATTGCGATCAAATGAATGGTTTCAGAAAATTACGCCTCGGACGGCTACCCTTTTCCGGATATTAATTTTTGGTAGCTACTATTTTGAAATTGATAATTTCGCCGGCTCCGAAGTCAATGGAGTATCTCAATTCTACCGTACCGTCTCTGAAAAATCCATCGCCTTTGATATAAGTACCTGACCCTATTTGCTGATCAGGGATTTTTATATCCATCACCCTATCGGTCTGATTGTCTATATCAGCTTTGGCAGTGTACCATTCAAAGCCATCCAATTTTGACTCAATAAGTATATCATCCCCCCGGTCGGTACTGATGATCAGATCGAATGGCCCCGCAACCCCTATGACATGAGCGCGATAAACGCCTACCACGGGGAGAATGTTTTCGTCTATATCCATACATGAAGACATCGATAGTGAGAAAAAGCCTGCTAAAAGTAATGCTCGTACCATATGTTATTTCTTTTAAAAACTAAACTATAGAATTGATTCATTTGTGAATTTCCGGTAGGTAGTTTAATGTTAATTTAACGAAGATAGCATCAATTGTTAAAGATGTCTTACAGTCTTTTTGATAGCTGTTCAGCCCTTGATTACATCTTTACATGTTATTCACTTGTTAACCTATAACAAAGTTTTTAATAATATCCGATGTAGCTGTTATTTTTGGGGGTTGCCAATATTCAGATTTGAAGATTAATTATATAAAGTGGTTAACGATATTTGGTGTTTTTGCCATTATCTCTATTTTTCTTGTCCAGATTTTTTGGGTCATGCAGGCATTTACCATCTCTGAAAGTCAGTTTGACCAGTCTGTCAATGGTGCGCTCCGTCGGGTAGCGGAGAATATTGCCATTAATAATAAGACGGATTTCCAGCAAAACAATCCTGTTATTAAAATAAATCCCAGACATTATATAGTCAATGTCAATAGCGAAATAGATGCCGAATTGCTCGATCATTATCTTGTTGCAGCCCTGGATTATTTTCATATAGACCAGGACGTGGAATA